>NZ_JAYWVC010000011.1:0-89341 GCF_036281785.1 Streptomyces chiangmaiensis
CTCACATCATGCGCCGTCCGGACCGCGTGCACGCCCCGCGACTCCCCCGTGCCCGCGCCCGGTGGCTCTAGGCGCCGGTCGTCAGCACCACGTTCTGCAACGGCTCCCCCTGCGCGAATCGGTTCAGCTGGGAGCTCAGGAGGCGCTTGACGCGGGGCCAGAACGCCGAGGTGGGACCGCCGACATGCGGACTGATCAGCACGCGGGGCGCATGCCACAGGGGGTGCCCCTTCGGCAGCGGTTCGGGGTCCGTGACGTCGAGGGCGGCCATGAGGCGGCCGGTCTCCAGCTCGGCGAGCAGCGCCCCGGTGTCGACCACCGCCCCGCGCGCCATGTTCACCAGCAGCGACCCGTCCTTCATACGGGCCAGAAAATCGGCGTCGGCCAGCTCTTTCGTTTCTTCCGTGAGCGGCGTGACGAGCACCACGACATCGGCATCGGGAAGAAGTTCCGACAATCGGGAGAGAGGATGCACGGGACCGCGCGCTGTCTCGCGCTCGCGGCGCGCGACGCGCGCCACCCGCGCGACCTCGAACGGCACGAGCCTGTCCTCGATGGCGGCGCCCACGGCCCCGTAACCGACGATGAGGACGGACTTGTCGGCGAGGGCGGGACGGAACCCGGCCCGCCACTCCTCGTGGTCCTGTCCCCGGACGAAGTCGGGGATGCCGCGCAGCGAGGCGAGGATCAGGGCGAGGGCGAGTTCGGCGGTGCTGGCGTCGTGCACTCCGCGCGCATTGCACAACCGCACGCCCTCGGGCAGCCGGGACAGGCCCGGCTCGACGTGGTCGACACCGGCGGAGAGCGTCTGCACGACACGGACGGACGTCATCGCGGCCATGGGGCGCACCGCGACCTCGCTGCCCTTCATGTAGGGAACGGCGTAGAACGCGCAGTCGGCCGGGTCCGCGGGATAATCCGGGCCGCCGTCCCAGAACCGGTACGTGAGGCCCTCGGGCAGACCCTCGATCTCGTCGGTACGGAACGGAAGCCAAACCTCGACAGTCATGGCCAGGAGGCTATGCGAAGCCTCGGACACCGCATTCGTTAGGTTGGGGTGCCAGGAAAGGGAGGGCACGGCCAGGTGGAGCGCAGGACGATCGGCGCCGCGACGCTCGAAGTGGGGGCGGTGGGACTCGGGTGCATGCCGATGAGCTGGGCCTACTCCGGTTCGCGGCAGCGCGGCGACGAGTCCGCACGGACGGTGCACCGGGCACTCGATCTGGGGATGTCGCTGCTCGACACGGCGGACATGTACGGGCCGTTCACCAACGAGCTGCTCGTGGGCCGGGTGCTCAAGGAGCGGCGCGCCGAGGCCTTCGTGTCGACCAAGGTCGGCCTGCTGGTGGGCGAGCAGCACATCGTGGCCAACGGCAGGCCGGGCTACGTGAAACGTGCCTGCGACGCGTCGCTGCGCCGGCTGCAGACGGACGCCATCGACCTCTACCAGCTGCACCGCGCGGATCCCGAGGTCCCCGTCGAGGAGACCTGGGGCGCCATGGCGGAGCTGGTGCGGGCGGGCAAGGTCCGGGCGCTGGGGTGGTGCGCCATGGGTGTACGGGGCGGACGGCGGTCCGGGGCCCGGCTGTACGACGACACGATCCGGCAGCTGGAGCGGGTCCAGCAGGTTTTCCCGGTGAGCGCGGTGGAGGCCGAACTGTCGGTGTGGTCGACGGAGGCCCTGGACGCGCTGCTGCCGTGGTGCGCGGCGCGCGGGGTCGGCTTCCTGGCGGCGATGCCGCTCGGCAACGGCTTCCTGACCGGCACCCTGACACCGGGCGAGGGCTTCGAGCCCGACGATCTACGTGCCCGGCACCCGCGCTTCACGGCCGAGATGATGGCGGAGAACCAGCCGATCGTGGCCGGACTGCGGCAGGTGGCCCGGCGACACGGCGAGGATGTCACCCCCGCGCAGGTGGCACTGGCCTGGGTACTGGCACAGGGACCTCACGTGGTGCCGGTACCGGGGGCCAAGCAGGAGCGCTGGGTCACCGAGAACGCGGCCGCGTCCGCACTGTGCCTGAGCCCGGAGGACCTGTCGGACGTGGCGGTCCTGCCGGCGGCACAAGGGTCGTGGGACTGACACCGGATCCCGCCCTGCACCCGGGCGTGCATGCGACGAGGGCGCCACGGTCTCGATCGCCGCGGCAGGGAACCGTCAAAGGCCCGGGCGGTGTAGGAAAGGAAGAGGGCACCGCGTCGAAGGGACCGTGATCGTGCAACGTCGAGCTGTGACATCCGTGTTGGCCGCGTCCGCACTGCTGCTCGCGGCGGGCTGCTCCTCCGGTGGCGGGGACACGCCGGGCGGCCGGAGCGGCTCGTCGAGCAGCACGGCACCGGAGGCCTCGGACTCCCGGCAGGCGGACGGGCAGCCTCCGCCGGCGACCGGTTCGGTACGGGTGGTGCGCACCGTCGCGGCGGACCTCAAGACGCCCTGGGGCCTCGCGCCGCTGCCCGGCGGCGGACTGCTGCTCGCCGACCGTGACGACGGCACGATCACGCGGATCGACGACAAGACCGGGAAGAAGACGGTCCTGGGCACGGTGCCCGGCGTCTCGGCGGCCGGCGAGGGCGGGCTGCTGGGTCTCGCCCTCTCCCCCGACCATGCCTCGGACCACCTGGTCTACGCGTACCTCACGACGGACTCGGACAACCGCATCGTGCGCATGCTGTACGACCCGAAGAAGCCGTCCGGTGAGCAGCTCGGGGCGCCGGACACGGTCTTCAAGGACATCCCGAAGGGAATGATCCACAACGGCGGCCGGATCGCGTTCGGCCCGGACGGGATGCTCTACGCCGGCACCGGCGAGTCGGGCGACCGGGGTCTGTCCCAGGACCGCGACTCCCTGGGCGGCAAGATCCTGCGCATGACCCCCGAGGGCGAGCCGGCGCCCGGCAACCCCTTCGGGAACTCGGTCGTCTACTCCTACGGTCACCGCAACGTCCAGGGGCTCGCCTGGGACGGCAGACAGCGACTGTTCGCCTCGGAGTTCGGCCAGGACACCTGGGACGAGCTGAACGCGATCAAACCGGGCGACAACTACGGCTGGCCGATCGCCGAGGGGAAGTCCTCCGATCCAACGTTCCACAACCCGATCGCCCAATGGCGCACCGACGAGGCCTCCCCCAGCGGCATCGCCTACGCGGAGGGCTCCATCTGGATGGCGGGCCTGCGCGGAGAGCGGCTGTGGCGCATCCCGCTCAAGGGCACCAAGTCGTCCGCGCCGCCGCAGGCGTTCCTGACGGACACCTACGGCCGTCTCCGCACGGTGGTCTCGGCGGGTGGGAACAAGCTCTGGCTCACGACGAGCAACACCGACGGCCGGGGCACGCCGTCCAAGACCGACGACCGAATCCTGGAGGTGGAGGTGTCGTAGACCGGCACCAGGGGTCACCCCGCGGCCAGGCGGTCCCCGGGCTCCGCCGGGAACAGCCGCAGCCGATGGGCCAGCGCGGCGGCCTCGCCCCGCCCCGAGAGGCCCAGCTTCGCCAGGATGTTGGAGACATGGACGCTGGCCGTCTTCGGGGAGATGAACAGCTCCTCGGCTATCTGGCGGTTGCTGCGCCCGGCCGCGACCAGGCGCAGCACGTCCCGCTCCCGGTTCGTGAGCCCCAGGGACTCGGCCGGATCGACCACGGCGGGCCGCACCGCGCACGTCGGGGTGAGCCGGGCGCGACGGCCGAGCAGGGCGACCGACTCCGCGAGCGGCCGGGCGCCGAGGTGGTCGGCCACCGCGGCGGCCATGGTCTTCCCGACTCCCGCCTCACCCCCGATGAGCAGCGCCTGCGGCTCTCCTCCGCTGCCCGACGCCTCGGAGCCACCCCGCCGGCGCGGACCAGCGCGTCGTGCAACGCCTCCAACTCATGGGCGCGACCGACGAATACGGGGCTCACGGACCTGGTCTCCACGCTCCCGAGGATGACACGGGCCTGCGACAATGCGGGACCGAATATCGCCGGCCGCGCACCGGGCACGTGAGACCGCGGCACCGGGAGGTGGGACACCCTGCCCTGCACCGCCGGGTCCGAAGCCGGGGCGGGGGCGGCACGCGGCGGCACCCGCACGGCGGACGGCGCCTGCGGCGCCACGCGCCGCCCGGCCGGATTCCGGGCCCGGGCCGCCTTCGGCGCCGGGGCCGCCACGGACCCGGCGCCGTCACCGGTCGGCGTCGGCGCACGCCTTCCGAGAACCGCTTCGTCCACGGACTCGCAAGCGGCCGCGGACGAGGGCGCCCCCGCCCGTGACGCCGCAACGTGGTCCGGGCCGGTGGCCCGGGTCCTCGTGGGCCTCGGCGGATCGGGACGGCCGTCTTTCGAGCGGCCGTCCCGAGGGAGCGCGGCGCCCGTCCCGCCGCCCTCCGGCGCCGCGCGTTCACGCGGTGCGGGCGACGCGGCGGGGCCGATGCCGGTCGTGGCTATGGTCGCCGCCTTCCCTTTCGGGCTCCTGGCCGGTCCTGCGGGCGTCGCGGCGCCCACGCAGTGCCTCCCGGCTGAGCCGGTAGAGCTCCGCCTGGCGGATCAGCTCCGCGGAACGGATGTGGTGGAGTTCGTGCTCGAACATGGTTCTTCCCCCAGAGGACGAATCGGTTGTCGATCTCGCTCGTTGCGAGGCCTCAACTTTCGTCCCCCAGGGGGCTACGCCACATCGGGAGAGTGCCGCATCTATCGCGGTGCACGGGGCCTTAGATGCGCGCAGGGGGTCCCAGGGCCTGCGTAAGGATGCGCCGCAAGCCCTAGGACCCCCTCGGGTCTGTCCCGGCTCAGCCGGCGGACGGCAGCCCGAGCAGGACGTCGGTGTACTTCAGTACGGCCAGGAGCAGACCGATGACGCCCAGCGCCACACCGGCCCAGGCCGCCGACTTGATCCAGGCGGCCTGCGGCCGCCTCGGCACCCCGAACGCCGGACGGGCCAGGACCACGACACCCACGAGCAGCGCGGCCAGTGCGAACAGGCCGCCCCACAGCGCGGTGGCCTGCCAGGCGTCGCCGTACACCTCCTGGATCTGCTTGGCGACGCTCGCCGAGGACGAGGTCTGCAGCTGACCCACGAGGTTCTCGCGGGCGGAGGCCACGGTGCCGACCCAGCTGCCGGTCAGGGAGACGATGCCGAGCCCGGCGGACACCACCGCTCCGGCACCCTGGCCCACCCCCGACGGCCCCTCGGGCGCGGTCTCGTCGGACACGTCTTCGTTCCCGGGCTCCTCGACCGTGTCGCCGGCCGTCTTCTCGGCCTCGATGGCCTCCCCCTTCTCCTCGTCGTTCGTCGCCTCGGCGCCGATTACGGCCCCGGCCTCGTCAACTGTCTTGGTTCCCATGCCTCGCACCGTACGGACGCTGTCTGAGAGGTCTCTTAACGATCGTCGCGGGCGCCTCGCGCGCGTGCCGCCCGCCACTCGGGCGCGAGCACCGACCACACTTCGGTGTCCTGGCGTACGCCGCGGTACACGTAGTTCTGCCGCAGCACGCCGTCTCGGCTCATGCCCAGCCGCCGCGCCACATTGATGCTCGGTACGTTGGCGGACGACGCGTACCACTCCACACGGTGGATACCGCGCTCGTCAATCGCCCAGTCGACAAGCACCCGCATCGCACGTGTGATCGGCCCCCGCCCGGTCCCGGCGGGCTCGAGCCGGCAGCCGACCTCGCAGGTGCCGCCCGCCGCGTCGAAGACGCGGAAGAGCACGCCCCGAGGGCTTCCCGTCCAGCCACAGCCCGTGCAGGCTTCCGTTGTCCGCGGCGCACCTGTCGGCGTACGACTGGAGGATCTCCCTGGCGGAGCCCACGTCCGTGGCGCCCGCACCGCACGGGATGTGCTCGGTGATGAAGTCCCGCCCGCGGTCAATGTGCACCAGGAACTCCTCGGCGTGCCACGGCTCCAGCGACCGCAGTCCGGCCCCCGTCGTCATCCAGGGATATCGCGTACATCCCTGTGCGGCTCGTTCGCCAGGACGCCCACCAGCGCGTCCTCGTCCGCGCACTGCTCCGGAATCGTCGCACGGCATTCCGCCGGCTCGATGCACAGACGCGGCAGCCGGCGCTCCAGCCAGGTCGGCAGCCACCAGTTGGCGCCGCCGAGCAGGTGCATCAGGGCGGGGACGAGGAGCGTGCGCAGCACAAAGGCGTCGAGGGCGACCGCCGAGGCGAGCCCGATGCCGAACATGGTGATGACCCGGTCACCGCTGAGCACGAAGGCGAGGAAGACCGAAATCATGATGACGGCCGCAGAGTTGATCACCCGGCCGGTCTCGGCGAGGCCCACGCGCACCGCGCGCCGGTTGTCGCCGGTCTCCAGCCACTCTTCGTACATGCGGCTGACCAGGAACACCTGGTAGTCCATGGAGAGCCCGAAGAGCACCGAGACCATGATCACGGGGAGGAAGGGCTCGATCGGCCCGGCCCGGCCGAGTCCGAGCAGTTCGCTCCCCCAGCCCCACTGGAAGATCGCGACGACCACGCCGAACGCGGCGGCGACCGCGGCCAGGTTCATCACGGCGGCCTTCAGCGGGATGGCGAAGGACCGGAAGGCCAGCAGGAGCAGCACACAGCCGAGGCCGATCACCACGCCCACGAACAGCGGCAGCTTGCCGACGATCACATTCGCAAAGTCGTCATAGACGGCCGTGATCCCGCCGATGTGCAGATCGAGGCTCGTGCCCTGCTCGGCGCGCGGCAGCACCTCGGAGCGCAGCCGTTTCACCAGTTCACTGGTCTGCTGCGACTGCGGGGCGGAGTCCGGTACGACGGTGAGGTAGGCCGTGTTGCCACCGGTGTTGTACGTCACCGGGGTCACCGAGGCGACGCCCGGGGTGGCCGCGAGCGTGCTGTCGAGGTTGTCGAGTGCGAGCTTGTCCTCGGCGCCTCCCACCGGGGTGACCAGGGTGAGCGGGCCGTTGACGCCGGGCCCGAAGCCCTCGGCCATGAGGTCGTAGGCCTGCCGGGTGGTCGACGACTTCGGGTCGTTGCCCTGGTCGGAGGTGCCGAGATGGAGGGAGAGCGTGGGCAGCGCGAGCATGGCCATGACGGCCAGGGCGACGACGCCGAGTTTCTTGGGGTGGCGTTCGACGAAGGCGGACCAGCGGGCGGAGAGCCCGGTCGGCACCTCGGGTTCCGGCCCGTGTTCGTGCAGCCTGCGCCGCTCACGCCTGCTGAGGGCGCGCGGGCCGATGAAGGACAGCAGCGCCGGCAGCAGGGTCACCGAGGCGGCGACCGTGAGCAGGACGGTCAGACTGGCGGCGATCGCGACGCCGTTGAGGAAGCCGAGGCGCAGGATCAGCATGCCGAGGAGTGCGATGCACACGGTCGCACCCGCGAAGACCACGGCCCTTCCAGTGGTGGCGACGGCGTCCTCGGCGGCCTCGTCCACCGGGGTGCCGCGCTTCAGGCTGCGGCGGTGCCGGGTGACGATGAACAGCGCGTAGTCGATGCCGACGCCGAGTCCGATGAGCATGCCGAGCATGGGTGCGAAATCGGCGACGGTCATGGCGTGCCCGAGCAGTCCGATGCCGGAGTACGCCGTGCCGACCCCGATCAGCGCCGTGGCGATGGGCAGCAGGGAGGCGACCAGCGATCCGAAGGCGAGGAACAGGACCAGGGCGGCGACGGCCACTCCGACGATCTCGGCGAGGTGCCCGCCCGTCGACTCGGTGACCCCGACGGCGCTGCCGCCCAGCTCGACCCTCAGGCCGTCGGTCCGGGCGGACTCGGCGGTGTCGACGACGGTCTTGGCCTCGCCCTTACCGATGTCCTCGGCCGACCGTTCGAAGGTGATGGTGGCGTACGCCGTGCGGCCGTCGCGGCTGATCTGGTCGCTGTGGCCGTCCTTGTAGGGGCTGGTGACGGCGGCGACGCCGGGAAGGTCCGCGATCCGGTCCAGGGTGTGGGTCATCGTCTGCTCGACGTCGGCGGCACGCACGCCTTCGGGGCCGGTCTGCCAGACGACGGTGTCACTGTCGCCGCCGAGTCCGGGGAAGCCCTGGTCGAGCAGCCGGGCGGCACGGTGGGACTCGGTGCCCGGGATGCCGTAGTCGCCCGAGTACGAGGAACCCGCCGCGGTGGAGGCGGCGGTGACACCGGCGAAGGCGACCAGCCAGAGCAGAAGGGTGACGAGGCGGTGGCGAACACACCAGCGTGCGAGGTCTGCCAACGGACGTGCCCCCCTGGGAGCGATTCGTGGATCTTTGACCGGGAACAGTCGGCAATGAACTGAACATCCCGGAAAGAACGCATGAGCAATACCCATCACTCTGGCAGCCGGAAGAGATCGTTTGTCGCTTTCGTGGGCTTCGTCACAAAGACAGGAGCAGAATCACAGGAACAATCGCCGCGTCTTCCTTGCTAAATAAGGTTTCAGTAAGCGACACAGGGGCGGCCCATCTCATGCGATGGACCGCCCCTGTAGGCCGTTCTGCGACTGATCTCAGCCCTCGCTGACGCCCAGCTTCTCCAGGATCAGCTCCTTGACACGCGCGGCGTCTGCCTGGCCGCGGGTGGCCTTCATGACCGCGCCGACCAGGGCGCCGGCCGCGGCCACCTTGCCACCGCGGATCTTGTCCGCGATCGCCGGGTTGCCGGCGATCGCCTCGTCGACGGCGGCGGTCAGGGCGCCCTCGTCGGAGACGACCTTCAGCCCGCGCTTCTCGACGACCTCGTCCGGCGTGCCCTCGCCCGCGAGGACGCCCTCGATGACCTGGCGGGCGAGCTTGTCATTCAGATCACCGGACGCCACCAGCTTGGCGACACGGGCGACCTGCTCCGGCGTGATCGGCAGCTCCTCCAGGGTCGTGGCCGACTCGTTCGCGTGGCGGGCGAGCTCGCCCATCCACCACTTGCGAGCGGAGGCCGCGTCGGCGCCCGCCTCGATGGTGGCGACGATCGGGTCGAGCGCACCGGCGTTGAGGATCGCCTGCATGTCGATGGCCGAGATGCCCCACTCCCCGAGCAGCCGGGTGCGGCGCACGAGGGGCAGCTCCGGCAACGAGGCCCGCAGTTCCTCGACCCACTCGCGCGGGGGGGCGACGGGCACCAGGTCGGGCTCGGGGAAGTACCGGTAGTCCTCGGCCTCCTCCTTGGTGCGGCCCGAGGTCGTTGTGCCGGTGTCCTCGTGGAAGTGGCGGGTCTCCTGGATCACCTTGCCGCCGCCGTCGAGCACGGCGGCGTGGCGCTGGATCTCGAAGCGGGCCGCGCGCTCGACGGAACGCAGCGAGTTGACGTTCTTCGTCTCGGAGCGGGTGCCGAACTTCTCGGCGTCCTTCGGCATCAGCGACAGGTTCACGTCACAGCGCATCTGGCCCATCTCCATACGGGCCTCGGAGACGCCGAGCGCCCGAATGAGCTCGCGCAGCTCACGGACGTACGCCTTCGCCACCTCGGGCGCACGCTCGCCCGCGCCGACGATCGGCTTGGTGACGATCTCGATCAGCGGGATGCCGGCGCGGTTGTAGTCGAGCAGCGAGTGGGAGGCGCCGTGGATACGGCCGGTGGCGCCGCCGACGTGAGTCGACTTGCCGGTGTCCTCCTCCATGTGGGCACGCTCGATCTCCACGCGGAAGGTCTCGCCGTCCTCCAGCTGCACGTCGAGGTAGCCGTTGAAGGCGATCGGCTCGTCGTACTGGGAGGTCTGGAAGTTCTTCGGCATGTCCGGATAGAAGTAGTTCTTCCGGGCGAAGCGGCACCACTCGGCGATCTCGCAGTTCAGTGCGAGACCGATCCGGATCGCGGACTCCACGCCGATCGTGTTGACGACGGGGAGCGCACCGGGCAGGCCGAGGCAGGTGGGGCAGGTCTGCGAGTTCGGCTCGGCGCCGAGCGCCGTGGAGCAGCCGCAGAACATCTTGGTCCTGGTGCCGAGTTCGACATGGACCTCAAGGCCCATGACGGGGTCGTACGACGCCAGCGCGTCCTCGTACGACACCAGGTCGGTCATGGTGGTCACGGTGAAACTTCCCTCTCAGCCCAGCAGGACGTCGTCGTCGCCCAGCCGCTTCAGCTCGCGGTAGAGGATCGCGAGGCCGGTGACGATGGCGGCGGCGGACACGGCCGCGTCGAGCAGTCGCAGCGTGTCGTTCTCGAGGCGGGCCTTCTTGGCCTGCTTCGCGACACCGATCGCGCCGAACGCGGTGGTGGCCATGGACAGGTACATACCGGACTTGGACTTCTTGAAGCCCTTGGCCTTGGACAGTGCCGTACTCACAGCGACGGAGCCTCCTCGAGAAGCGGGTGCCCCCACTTTTCCACGAAGGCGGCCTCGACGGCGGCGCCGACCTTGTAGAGGCGTTCGTCCTTCGTCGCCGGGGCGATGATCTGCAGGCCCACCGGGAGGTTGTCCTCCGGCGCGAGGCCGCAGGGCAGCGACATGGCGGCGTTGCCGGCCATGTTGACCGGGATGGTGCACAGGTCCGCCAGGTACATGGCCATCGGGTCATCGGCACGCTCGCCGATCGCGAAGGCGGTGGTCGGGGTCGTCGGCGAGACGATCACGTCGACCTGTTCGAAGGCCTTCTCGAAGTCGCGGGTGATGAGCGTACGGACCTTCTGTGCGGAGCCGTAGTACGCGTCGTAGTAGCCGGAGCTCAGGGCGTACGTGCCGAGCATGATCCGGCGCTTGACCTCGGGGCCGAAGCCCTCCGCACGGGTGAGGGAGGTGACCTCCTCGGCGGAGTGCGCGCCGTCGTCGCCGGCGCGCAGGCCGTAGCGCAGACCGTCGAAACGCGCCAGGTTACTGGAGCACTCGCTCGGGGCGATCAGGTAGTACGCGGCCAGCGCCAGATCGAAGGAAGGGCAGTCCAGCTCGACGATCTCGGCGCCCAGCTCCTTGAGGAGGGCGACGGACTCGTCGAACCGCTGGATGACACCGGACTGGTAGCCCTCGCCGCGGAACTGCGTGACGACACCGACGCGCATGCCCTCCACGCTGCCGCTGCGCGCGGCCTCGACGACCGGCGGGACCGGGACGTCGATCGAGGTGGAGTCGAGCGGGTCGTGTCCGCCGATGACCTCGTGCAGGAGAGCGGCGTCCAGGACCGTACGAGCGCACGGCCCGCCCTGGTCGAGGCTGCTGCTGAAGGCGACCATGCCGTAGCGGGAGACTCCGCCGTACGTCGGCTTGACGCCGACCGTGCCGGTGACGGCGGCGGGCTGGCGGATGGAGCCGCCGGTGTCGGTGCCGATGGCCAGGGGCGCCTGGAACGAGGCGAGCGCCGCGCTGGAGCCGCCGCCGGAGCCGCCCGGGATGCGGGTGAGGTCCCAGGGGTTGCCGGTCGGCCCGTAGGCACTGTTCTCCGTCGACGACCCCATGGCGAACTCGTCCATGTTGGTCTTGCCGAGGATGACGACGTCGGCGTCCTTCAGCTTCTTGGTGAGGGTCGCGTCGTACGGCGGGATCCAGCCCTCGAGGATCTTGGATCCGACCGTCGTGGGCACACCCTTGGTGGTGAAGATGTCCTTGAGCGCGAGCGGCACACCGGCGAGCGGGCCGAGCTTCTCGCCCCGCGCCCTCTTCTCGTCGACGGCGCGGGCCTGCGCCAGCGCACCGTCGCGGTCGACGTGCAGGAAGGCGTGCACCTTCTCGTCGACGGCCTCGATTCGGGCGAGGTGGGCCTCGGTGACCGCGACGGCGGTCAGCTCTCCGGAGGAGATCTTCTCCGCGATCTCGGCAGCGGTGAGCCGGATGATGCTGTTCTTGTCCGTCATGGCGGGCTACTCCTCCCCCAGGATCTGCGGCACCTTGAAACGCTGCTGCTCCTGGGCCGGGGCGCCGGACAGCGCCTGCTCGGGGGTGAGCGACGGACGGACCTCGTCCGAGCGCATGACATTGGTCAGCGGCAGCGGGTGAGAGGTCGGCGGTACGTCTTGGTCGGCGACCTCGCTGACGCGGGCGACCGCGCCGATGATGTCGTCCAGCTGGCCTGCGAAGTGGTCGAGCTCTTCGGGCTTCAGCTCCAGACGCGCCAGCCGGGCGAGGTGGGCGACCTCCTCGCGCGTGATGCCAGGCATGCAGCGATCCTCTGGGGTGAGTGTGTGTGGTTTGGGCCCAATCCTATGGCGCCGGTCCGGATGCCCGCGCCTGGGTTTACCCGTGGCCCACCGCCCGGGGTCCGCTTGCCGCTCGCGGCCGGCCCGCGGACGGGAACCCGGCTACTCGTCGCTCGTCGCCGCGGGAAGTGCCGCCCGGGGCCGTCGCCAGCCCTGCGCGCCGCGCGCGAGCAGCCATGTCGTGGTCTCCTCCGCCGGCATCGCCGCGGCCACCAGCCAGCCCTGCACCGCGTCGCACCCCAGATCGCGCAGCCGCTCCCATGTCTCGTCGTCCTCGACGCCCTCGGCGATGACGAGCAGGCCCAGCGAATGCGCGAGGTCGACCGTGCAGCGCACGATCTCCCCGTCCTCGGCGTCCACCGCCAGCCGTGCCACGAACGAGCGATCGATCTTCAGCTCGCTGACGGGCAGCCGCCGCAGATGCACCAGCGACGAGTACCCGGTGCCGAAGTCGTCCAGCGACATCTTCACGCCGTGCCCGGCCAGCGCGGCCAGCGTGTCCGCGGCCCGCTGCGGGTCCTCCAGGAGCACGTGCTCCGTTATCTCCAGCTGCAGGGCGCCCGCGGGCACCCCGTGCCGCGCCAGCCGGGCGGCCACCGCGCCCGCGAAGCCGGGGGTGTGGACGTCCCGCGGCGAGACGTTGACGGCCACCGGGACCTGCAGCCCCTGCGCCCGCCACCGCGCCACCTGTCCGAGCGCGGTCTCCAGCACGTACTCCGTCAGGTGGGGCATCAGCCCCGAGGACTCCGCTATCGCGATGAACTCGTCCGGCGGCACCTTGCCGCGCTCGGGGTGCACCCACCGCACGAGCGCCTCGAGCCCGGCGACATGCCCGTCGAAGCGCACCTTCGGCTGGTAGTGCAACTCCACCTCGTGCGCTTCCAGCGCGCGCCGCAGATCTCCCAGCAGCCCGAGCCGGTCCGGAGTGTTCGAGTCCCGCTTGGACTCGTACACCTCCACGCCCGTACGGTCCCGCTTCGCCTGGTACATGGCCACGTCGGCCCGCCGCAGCAGTCCCTCCGCGTCGAGCGCATGGTCGGGGAAGACGGCGACGCCGGCGCTGGCCTCCAGGACGAGCGTGAGTCCGTCGAGGTCGAGCGGCGAGCTGAGGGCCGCGACCAGGTTGCGCGCCACCCTCGACGCCGACGTGGTGGAGTCCGCGACGGGCAGTAACACGGCGAACTCGTCGCCTCCGAGCCGCGCGGCCTCCGCCCCGCGCGGCAACGCCAGCCGCAGCCGCTCCGCTATCTGCAGGAGCAGCCGGTCGCCGGCGAGATGGCCCAGCGTGTCGTTCACGGAACGGAAGCGGTCGAGGTCTATCAGCATCAGCGCGGCCCGTGCCCCGATCCGCTCGGCGTCGTCGAGCGCCGTCCAGGTGCGCGCCAGCAGCCACTGCCGGTTCGGCAGCCCGGTCAGCGGATCACGCAACTGCTCCTCGGCGCGGGCCCGGGCTATCCACAGGGTGGAGTCCAGGGCGATGAGCGGTATGGAGAACAGTGGCAGCAGGACCGGGAGCGCGACGGCCACGACACAGATCAGCGGCGCGATGCCGAACAGCGCGACGGCCACAAGTCCCTGGCGGACCAGCGCCGTGCGCTCGACGGCGGGCAGCCCGTCGGTGTGCGGCGCGTGCGCGTACCACAGCAGCAGCCGGGTCACGGCCAGGTACGCGGTGGCCACGAGCACGACCTCGGGCGCGGTGAAGGCAGTCCAGTTCTGCGGGTACCAGGGCGCCTCGACGGTCGGCACACGGCCGAAAAGGGCCAGGACAAGTGCTCCGGCACCTATGCCGAGGATGTCGACCGCACCGTGCAGGATGCCTTGCCGCCAACGGCCCAGCCGGGCTATGCCGACCAGCATGACCACGGTGAGGCTGACCATCCCCGCGGGCAACCAGCCGTACAGCAGCAGGACGGCAAGGGTCAGGGCGGCGCCGGAACCGGTGCCGCCCCACCAGCGGGCGCGCCCGAGCGCGACCAGATGGCCGACGATGATGCCGGTGAGCACGGCCAGCGACCAGCCGACGGTGCCGGAAGGAAAGAGCGCGTGGTGTCCGTCGAACGCGTGATAGACACCGGCCACGAGGACGAGGCCGGCGGTCGCGACGATCGCGGTGGGCAGCGCGGGCCAGGAGCCGTGCTGTTCGCCGTCCTGCCCGTGCAGTGCCACCATCTGCCCGACGACCGGCGTTCCTGCCAGGGCGGGCACTCCCGGTCCGAGTGCCGTGCCGGAGATCCTCCCCTGCACGGCACTCGACGCGGGCGCACCCACGGGCCCCGACGGGCGCGCTGTCCGGCGGCCCGCCCGCCAGGTGCCGGTGATCCGGCATGCGGGCAGCCGTGAGTCCGGGGCGGCGCTCTCGGTCGGTTCCATTCCCGTCCCTCTCACAGCCGGCGGTGCCCACGCCACGCGGCCCGATACCCGACATTCCGTCAGGACCACCGCGTCTGAAAACCCACCACGCCTCCGGGCACGGCAGGCGCACACCTCAACAGTAGGCCGCAGAAGGCTTCCACGGGCAGCGGTCGTCGACGGTTGCCCGAATGCGCCCCGGCCACCCGTATGCATCTGATATGCGTCGAACGGGTGACCTTCGACCACTACTCCGCGGTCGGAAGGGCGACTTCCGCGGCCGCTTCCGGTCCTTGTTCCAACAGAACGGCGAATCCGGCCTCGTCGAGCACGGGAACCTTCACCTGCATGGCCTTGTCGTACTTCGATCCGGGGTTCTCGCCCACGACGACGAACGACGTCTTCTTGGAAACCGAGCCGGTCACTTTCGCACCCCGGCTCTGCAGGGCGTCCGTGGCTCCGTCGCGGGTGAAATGCTCCAGAGTGCCGGTGACGACGACCGTGAGCCCCTCCAGAGGGCGCGGGCCCTCGTCCTGGCCGGAGCCCTCCTCCTCCATGCGGACACCCGCGGCCTTCCACTTGCGGAGGATCTCGCGGTGCCAGTCCTCGGCGAACCACTGCTTGAGGGAGGCGGCGATGATGGGCCCGACCCCGTCGGTGGCGGCCAGCTCCTCCTCGCTCGCCTGCTCGATGCGCTCGATCGAACGGAATTCGCGGGCCAGCGCCTCCGCTGCCACCGGGCCGACGTGACGGATCGACAGGCCGGTGAGCACGCGGGCGAGCGGACGCTCCGTGGCCGCCGCGATGTTGTCCAGCATCGCGATGGCGTTCTTCTTGGGCTCACCCTGCTGGTTGGCGAAGACCATGGCGACCTTCTCTTCGCCGGTCTTCGGGTCACGCTTGGGCAGACCGCTGTCCTGGTCGAGGACATACGCCTTGATGGGCAACAGCTGCTCGACGGTGAGGTCGAACAGATCGCCCTCGTCCTTCAGCGGCGGCTCGGCCGGCTCGAGCGGCTTGGTGAGGGCCGCTGCGGCCACGTACCCGAAGTGCTCGATGTCCAGTGCCTTGCGCCCGGCGAGGTAGAACAGGCGCTCACGCAGCTGGGCCGGGCACGCGCGCGCGTTCGGGCAGCGGAGGTCGATGTCGCCCTCCTTCATCGGCCGCAGGGGCGTACCGCACTCGGGGCACTCAGACGGCATCACGAACTCGCGCTCCGTGCCGTCGCGCAGGTCGACGACCGGGCCGAGGATCTCCGGGATGACGTCACCGGCCTTGCGCAGCACCACCGTGTCCCCGATGAGCACGCCCTTGGCCTTGACGACGTCCTGGTTGTGCAGGGTGGCGAACTCGACCTCCGAGCCCGCGACCGTCACCGGCTCGACCTGCGCGTACGGCGTGACCCTGCCCGTACGGCCCACGCCCACACGGATGTTGATGAGCTTGGTGTTGACCTCCTCGGGGGCGTACTTGTACGCGATCGCCCAGCGGGGGGCGCGCGAGGTGGAGCCGAGACGGCCCTGGAGCGGGATCTCGTCGAGCTTGACCACCACTCCGTCGATCTCGTGCTCCACCGAGTGGCGGTTCTCGCCGAAGTACGCGACGAACTCCCGTACGCCGTCGAGGTCGTCGACCACCTTGTTGTGCTTGGCGGTGGGCAGGCCCCAGGAGTGCAGCAGGTCGTATGCCTCGGACAGACGGGTGAGGCCGTCCTCGAAGCCCTCCAGCGCGCCGATGCCGTGCACCACCATGTGCAGCGGGCGGGTGGCCGTGATGCGCGGGTCCTTCTGGCGCAGGGACCCGGCCGCTGCGTTGCGCGGGTTGGCGAAGGGCTTGTCACCGCCCGCCACGAGGCGGGCGTTCAGCTCCTCGAACTTCTCCATCGGGAAGAAGACCTCGCCCCGGATCTCCACGAGGTCGGGGACGCGGTCGCCGTCGAGGCGGTCCGGAATCTCCGCGATCGTACGGACATTGGGGGTGATGTCCTCGCCGGTGCGGCCGTCGCCGCGGGTCGCCGCGCGGGTGAGGCGGCCGTGCTCATAGGTGAGGTTGACCGCGAGGCCGTCGACCTTCAGTTCGCACAGGAAGTGGTACGCGGAGGTGCCCACCTCCTTGGCGACGCGATCGGCCCAGGCGGCGAGTTCCGCGTCGTCGAAGGCGTTGTCGAGGGAGAGCATGCGCTCGCGGTGCCGGACGGCCGTGAACTCGGTCTCGTACGCGCCCGCGACCTTCTGGGTCGGCGAGTCGGGTGTGCGCAGCTCGGGATACTCCTCCTCCAGTGCCTCCAAGGAGCGCAGGAGCCGGTCGAACTCGGCGTCGCTGACGATGGGGGCGTCCTTCACGTAGTACCGGAAGCGGTGCTCCTCGATCTGCTCAGCGAGCTGCGCGTGCTGCTTCCGTGCCTCGGCGGGCACCGTGGTCTCCGCTTGCTTGTCGCCGGCCACCGTGTTGTCCTCCCGTTACTCTGGGTTGTCCGCGAGGGATCTCGCCGCCCGGACGCAGTGGGCGAGGGCCTTGCGGGCGTAGTCCGGGGAAGCGCCCGCCAGGCCGCACGTCGGCGTGACCGTGACCGCCTTCGCGAGAAGCCCCGGATGCAGTCCCAGCCTGCGCCACAACGTCCTGACACCCATGACGCTACCGGCAGGGTCCGACAACGTGCCGTCCGTGCTCGCCACCACCCCGGCGAAGAGCCGGGTGCCCCCTTCCACCGCCTCTCCGATCACGTCGTCGTCACGCTCGGTGAGCAGCGAGAAGTCGAAGGAGACGGCCGCCGCGCCCGCCCTGCGCAGCAGGGCGAACGGAACGTCCGGCGCGCACGAGTGGACCACGACCGGGCCGTCCGCGTGAACCCCGACGATGTCCCGCAGTGCCGCCTCGGCGACCTGCCGGTCGACGGCCCGGTGGGTCCGGTAGCCACTGGCGGTCCCCACCTGCCCGCGCAGGACGGCGGTGAGCGACGGCTCGTCCAGTTGCAGCACGATCCGCGCGCCGGGCACCCGCCGCCGGACCTCGTCGAGGTGGAGCCGCAGCCCCTCGGCGAGCGACCCGGCGAGGTCGCGGCATGCCCCGGCGTCGGAGAGCGCCGCCTCGCCGTTCCTGAGCTCCAGCGCGGCGGCCAGCGTCCAGGGCCCCACCGCCTGCACCTTCAGCGGCCCCTCGTACTCCTGGGTGAACTCCTCCAGCGCGTCGAGGTCCTCACCGAGCCAGGAGCGGGCCCGCCGGGTGTCCCGCCCCGGCCGGTCCGCGAAGCGCCAGCCACTGGGCTCCACGCGCGCGTACAGGTCGACGAGCATCCCCGCGGTCCGCCCGATCATGTCCGCGCCGGGCCCCCGGGCCGGAAGCTCGGGAAGGAACGGGAAGTCCTCGAAGGTCCCGGTGACGGTCTTGGCCGTCTCCCGCGCGTCCTCTCCGGGCATGGACCCGACACCGGTGGCGGCACCGAACCTGAACTCGCTGTTTTCACTCACCCCGGAAGACTACGGAATCCTCCGGTACGGTCAGCGGCCCGGCCGCACCGTCAGGTCGTTGACCTCCGCGTCCCTCGGCAGGTCCAGGCACATCAGGATCGTCGTCGCCACCGACTCGGGGTCGATCCACTGCGACGCGTCGTACTCTTTGCCCTCCTGCCGGTGGACCTTGGCCTGCATCACCCCGGCCGTGCGGCCGGGGTAGACGGAGGTGACCCGGACGCCGTTCGCGTGCTCCTCGTGGCGCAACGAGTCGGCGAGTGCCTTCAGGCCGTGCTTGGAGGCGGCGTACGCCGACCACTGCGCGTGGGCGTTCAGGCCCGCTCCCGAGTTCGCGAACACCACATGGCCGCGCGCGGCGCGCAACTGGGGCAGGAAGTGGCGGGTCAGCTCGGCGGGCGCGATCAGGTTGACGTTGAGCTGCTGGTGCCAGGACTTCGGGGTCAGCTCGTCCACCCGGCCCAGGTCGACCACGCCGGCGATGTGCAGCAGGGAGTCCACCCGGTCCGGCAGGGTCTGGTGGGAGAACGCCCAGGACAGCCTGTCCGGGTCCGAGAGGTCGCCCACCAGGGTCTTCGCCCCCGGGAACGCGGCCGCCAGCTCCTTCGCGCGCCCCGCGTCGCGCACGTGCAGTACGAGGTCGTCCCCGCGCGCGTGCAGGCGGCGGGCCACGGCCGCGCCGATGCCGGAGCCCGCTCCGGTGATCACATGTGTCGCCATGCCCGCCATGCTCGCACCACGGTGTCAGCGGACGCGGAGCGACTCCTCCAGATACGCCAGGGCTCCCACCGGCTCCTCGGCGAAGAACACCAGCTCCCTGAGCGGCCGCGGCAGGAAGCCCTCGTCCTCCATCCGGCGGAACTGCTCCTTCAGACCGTCGTAGAAGCCGGCCGTGTTCAGCAGGGCCACCGGCTTGTCGGTGTGCCCGTGCTTCTTCAGCTCCAGAATCTCGGTCGCCTCGTCGAGCGTGCCGGTCCCGCCGACCATGATCACGATCGCGTCGGCCCTCTCCAGGAGCAGCCGCTTGCTCCCCCACTGCCTCAAGGGCGTGGGGGCACCCCCATGCCGAGGTCCTTCGCGATCACCATCTCGTCGGCGTCCACCCGTGCCGTGGCCGCCAGGAAGTCGACGGAAACGCCCAGCAGCCCCCCACCCGTCTCCTGCACCCCGTCCGCGACCACCTTCATGAGGCCCACGTCGGAGCCGCCCCACACCAGCGTGTGGCCGCCCTTGCCCAGCAGTTCCGCGAACTGGCGCGCGGGGCGCGTGTATCGGTCGGCGAGGTCGGCGGCGGAGAGGAAGACGCAGATGTTCATGCCGTAACCGTATGCGGGAAGAATCGGCGGCCGACGGGCGCTGTTCGAGTATGGCCGAAGGACACACGATCACCATCGAGCAAGGCGACCAGCACGTGCGCGTGGTGCACGGCGGACAGGTCCTGGCGGAGAGCGACCGGGCTCTTGTGCTGCACGAGACGGGCTGTCCCCCGCGGTACTACATCCCCGCCGAGGACGTACGCCTCGACCTGCTGACGCCTTCCGAGACGCACACCGTCTGCCCCTTCAAGGGCACCGCGTCCTACTGGTCCCTCCCCGACGCGGCGGACCTGGTGTGGGCGTACCCCGCTCCCAAGCCCGACGTCACGAGGATCAAGGACCACCTCTGCTTCTACGAAGTAGAGGTGTCGTGAGCGATTAACGCCGTCGTCTGCGGCAGTCTCACAGGTATGGACAAGCAGACCATCTCGCGCGACGGCACCCGCATCGCATACCAACGCACCGGGCAGGGCCCGGCGGTCGTCCTCGTGAGCGGCGCAATGTCCACGGGCGCCACGGTGGCGCCCCTGGCCGCGCAGCTCTCGGACCGCTTCGACGTCATCGTGTACGACCGCCGGGGCCGCGGCGAGAGCGGCGACACGCAGCCGTACGAGGTGGCCCGCGAGGTGGACGACCTCGCGGCGCTCATCGAGACGACGGACGGCGAGACGGCGCTGTACGGCATCTCGTCGGGCGGTGCGCTGGTGCTGGAGGCCGCGGCGAGCGGTCTGCCCGTGCACCGGGCGGCGGTGTACGAGACACCCTTCGCCGACTACGGGGGCGGCGTTCAGGAGCGCGCGGAGTACACCGGGAATCTCACCGAGGCGCTCGAGCAGGGCCGGCGCGGGGACGCGGTGGAGCTGTTCCTCCGGCTCACCGGCCTGGCCCCCGAGATGATCAACAACGCCCGCCGGTCGCCGATGTGGGCCGACATGGAGGCGATCGCCCCGACCCTCGCGTACGACAACGCCGTGATGGGGGACGGGCTGGTGCCCCGGGACCGGCTGGCCGAGGTCACCGTCCCAGTCCTGGCCGTCGCGGGCGCCGCGAGCCCCGAGTGGCTGCGCAGGGCGACGAAGTCGGTCGCGGAGGCGACGCCCGACGGCACGTACCATGTACTGGAGGGCCAGAACCACATGGTGGAACCGCGAGCGCTCGCACCGGTGCTGGCCGAGTTCTTCTCCCGTTAGGGGCGGGCGGTCACGCCATCGCGCTCGCCGCGCGCGTGGTGGACGCGATCGTCGCCGACCCCACCACACGCGTGCCGTCGTACAGAACGATGGCCTGTCCGGGGGCGACACCCCGGACCGGTTCGGTGAAGTCGACCTGGAGTTCGCCGTCGACGAGTTCCGCGGTGACCTCGGTCTCGCCGCCGTGGGCGCGCAACTGAGCGGTGTAGGTGGCGGAGCCGACCGGGGCGGCGCCGCACCAGCGCGGCTTGATCGCCGTCAGGCCGCTGACGTCCAGGGCGGACGCCGGGCCGACCGTGACCGTGTTGTTCACCGGGGAGATGTCCAGGACGTAGCGCGGCTTGCCGTCGGGTGCGGGGGTGCCGAGCCTGAGGCCCTTGCGCTGGCCGATCGTGAAGCCGTACGCGCCCTCGTGCGTGCCCAGCTTGGCACCGGACTCGTCGACGATGTCGCCCTCGGCCTTGCCGAGCCGTCGGGCGAGGAAGCCCTGCGTGTCGCCGTCCGCGATGAAGCAGATGTCGTGCGAGTCGGGCTTCTTGGCGACCGCGAGGCCCCGGCGCTCGGCCTCCGCACGGATCTCGTCCTTGGTGGTGACCGTGTCGCCGAGCGGGAACATCGCGTGCGCCAACTGCTTGTCGTCGAGGACCCCGAGGACGTACGACTGGTCCTTCGCCATGTCGGAGGCCCGGTGCAGCTCGCGCGTCCCGTCCTCGAGGGTGACGACCTTGGCGTAGTGACCCGTGCAGACCGCGTCGAAGCCGAGGGCGAGGGCCTTGTCGAGCAGCGCGGCGAACTTGATCTTCTCGTTGCAGCGCAGGCACGGGTTCGGGGTGCGCCCGGCCTCGTACTCGGCGACGAAGTCCTCCACCACGTCCTCACGGAACCGATCGGCGAGGTCCCAGACGTAGAACGGGATGCCGATGACGTCCGCGGCGCGGCGGGCGTCGCGCGAGTCCTCGATGGTGCAACAGCCGCGCGCGCCCGTACGGAAGGACTGCGGGTTCGCGGACAGCGCGAGGTGGACGCCGGTGACGTCGTGGCCCGCTTCGGCGGCGCGGGCGGCGGCGACGGCGGAGTCGACCCCGCCGGACATGGCGGCGAGGACGCGGAGGGGACGCTGCGGAGTCTCAGTCATAGCCCTTCAAGAGTACGGGGCCGGAGGGAACCGGAGCGCGCGCGTATCCGTTGAAGATCGCATGGGGGATCGCAGGGCGGGGAAGGACGGCGACCGGCGGCTCGGGCGCAGGGCGCTGATCGTCGGAGGTGCGGCGGCCGCGGTGGGCACGGCCGCGCTGGCGCGGGAGGAGCTCGCACATCTGTGGTGGCGGCTTCCCGGCGTCGAGAAGGACCGCGTGGAGGGCGCGGTCGACTTCCGGGGCGCCCGGTGGGTGGCGGCCTCGCCGGCGAACCTGCGGCGCGCCGACCGGCCCGCCGACTACGGCATAGACCGCGTGGTCATCCACGTCACCCAGGGCGGTTACCGCAGCGCGGTGCGGGCGTTCCAGAACCCGGGGCACGGCGCGGCGGCCCACTACATCGTGCGCGGGGACGGCAGCGTCACGCAGATGATCCGCGAACTGGACGTGGCGTTCCACGCGGGCAACCGGTCGTACAACGAGCGGAGCGTCGGCATCGAGCACGCGGGATTCATCGAGCGCGCCTCCTCGTTCACGGACGCCATGTACGAGGCGTCGGCGCGGCTCACGGCCGCGATCTGCGGGCGCTACGGCATACCCGTCGACCGGGAGCACATCATCGGGCACGTGGAGGTGCCGGGCACGGACCACACGGATCCGGGCCCTCATTGGGACTGGGGCCGCTACATGGGGCTCGTACGGCGGACGCGGACGGCCCGGACGTAACGGCGGACCAGCCGGCCAAGGATGTGACACACATCACACCTCACAGATACTGCGGGCGGCCTTCTCGAAACATGGGTCCGAGGCGTCCCACGCTTCACAAACGACCTGGTGAACGTCGAATAGGCTTCAATGCCGTGGAGTGGAGGCGCACAGCCCCGCATCGGCCGGGATCGGCGTGCACGGCTTCCGCCCGACTCGACCCCACGCCTTGCACCGCCCTCAGGTCAAGCGTCGCGGGACGTGACCCACACCACAGACTCCGCCCTCAGGTGAGCCCCGCCGTGCGGGCTCGCTCCACCGCGGGGCCGATCGCCTTGGCGACCGCCTCCACGTCGGCCTCCGTGGACGTGTGTCCCAGGGAGAAGCGCAGGGTGCCGCGGGCCAGGTCCGGATCGGCGCCGGCGGCCAGCAGGACATGGCTCGGCTGGGCGACCCCGGCCGTGCAGGCGGAGCCCGTGGAGCACTCGATGCCCTGCGCGTCCAGCAGCAGGAGCAGGGAGTCGCCCTCGCAGCCGGGGAACGTGAAGTGGGCGTTGGCCGGGAGCCTGAGCACCGGGTCACCTCCCAGGATCGCGTCCGGGACGGCTGAACGGACCGCCGCGATCAGATCGTCGCGCAGGGCGCCGATCTCGCGGGCGAACCACTCCTGCTGCTCGGCGGCGAGCCGTCCGGCAACGGCGAAGGAGGCGATGGCCGGCACATCGAGGGTGCCGGAGCGCACATGACGTTCCTGTCCGCCGCCGTGCAGTACCGGGACGGGGCTGTACTGGCGGCCGAGGATCAGCGCACCGATACCGTACGGACCGCCGATCTTGTGGCCTGAAACGGTCATCGCGGCGAGCCCGGAGGCCTCGAAGTCGACCGGGACCTGACCGAAGGCCTGGACCGCGTCGGAGTGCACCGGGATGTCGAACTCCCCCGCGACTTCCACGAGTTCACGGACCGGCAGGACCGTGCCGATCTCGTTGTTGGCCCACATGACCGTGACGAGGGCGACGTCCTCGGGGTTGCGGGCGATGGCCTCACGCAGGGCCTCCGGATGGACGCGGCCGTAGGCGTCGACGGGCAGGTATTCGACCGTGGCACCTTCGTGTTCGCCGAGCCAGTGCACCGCGTCGAGGACGGCGTGGTGTTCGACGGGGCTGGAGAGGACTCGGGTGCGGGCCGGGAACGCGTCGCGCCGGGACCAGTACAGCCCCTTCACGGCGAGGTTGTCGCCCTCTGTGCCCCCGGCGGTGAAGACGACCTCGCTCGGGCGGGCAACCAGTGCCTCGGCCAGGGTCTCGCGCGCCTCTTCGACGGTTCGTCTCGCACGGCGGCCGGAAGCATGCAGCGAGGAGGCGTTGCCGGTGATGCCGAGCTGTGCGGTCAGTGCCTCTACCGCCTCGGGAAGCATCGGGGTGGTCGCGGCGTGGTCGAGGTAAGCCATGGTGAGTTTGATTCTACGGGCCTGCCCTTCGCGTCCTGAGCCCCGGAGCCCCTGATACGGGCGCCGGCGGTCGGCCCGTCGTCCGCGGGTCCGGCCGTCGGCGTGCGGGCCGCCGCCTACAGGCTCCAGGACACGGTGTGGTCCAGCTGTATGGCTGTCACGAGGACCACCAGGTCCGCGACGCCCAGGCCCAGACCCAGGATCGCGCGGCCCCGGCGCCCGGTACCGCGCCACAGGGCCACGGTGGCCAGGGTGATCGCGATGGGCCCGAGGAGGACGTTCAGTACGAGGAGGCCGAGCAGGCCCAGGATGAAGGACGCGACGGCCATGCCGTCCGCGTCGCGGCTGTCCTCGGCGCGGGCCGGTGCGACGCCGCCCTTGGTGTGTGCGGTTCGTGCGGCAGTGAGGTGCATGATGCGTCAGCTCCCGACGGTCGGTTCGTGTGCGCGGATCAGTGGGCGGACGTCTGGCGCCTGCGGCCGTGCCGCTCGCGGATCGCGAAGATCACGAGCCACACGGCGATCAGGCCGGCGGCGACGAGGGTGACGGGCAGCGGGGTGTGGGCCACGGTGCCCATCACCATGCCCAGCAGCAGGAGTGCGGCGACGAGGAACAGCATCGGATCCCCTCCGGTATGCCTCTCATGACAGTTCGGTGAACGCTTGTGGTAACGCCTGTTCACTGACTCATGAGTCTAGCGCGTCCGGCGGCTGGTCAATTCCAGAGAACAGTTGTTGACTGCATGGCATGAGTCACACCCTCGGCGTCCGGCAGGCCCAGAAGCAGAAGACCCGGCAGGCGCTCCTGGACGCGGCGTTGGGGCTACTGGAGGAACAGAGCCTGAGCAGCCTGGGCCTGCGCGAGGTCACCCGAGCCGTCGGTGTCGCTCCGACCGCCTTCTACCGGCACTTCCGATCGATCGCGGACCTCGGGGTGGAACTGGTCGAGGAGGCGCTCGGCAGCCTCCACCCGATGATCGAGTCCACGGTTTCCGCGACCGGCGACAGCGACGAACGCATCGCACGCGCCGTCGATCTGATCGCCCGTCACGTCGACGCGTACCCCGCCCACGTGCGCTTCATCGCACGTGAGCGGCACGGCGGTGTCCAGCCGGTGCGGGAGGCGATCCGGCACCAACTGGCCCGGTTCTCCGAGGAGGTGAAAGTGGCGCTGGCCGAACACCCCGAGTCCGCGGGCTGGAGCGATGGGGATCTGCTGATGCTCGCGGGTCTGTACGTCGACCAGATGCTCATGACCGCCTCCCAGTTCCTGGAGGCGATGGAGGGCCCCGCCGAGGAGCGGGAGCGGGTGGCCCGGACGGCGACACAGCGATTGCGGCTCGTCGGCATCGGCCGCCACCACTGGCAGGACTGAACGGGGCGCCCCGGACATCATGTGGTCCGGGGTCGCGACCGGCGCCGAGGCCGTCGAGCGCAGCACGGCCCACGCTCGGCCGCCCGCCGACAGCGGGTCGGCACGGCCGCACCCTCCGGGGTGCGGCTCTCGCTCCGGTTCGCGGGCCGGGCGGGGCTCAGGAGGCGAGCCGGACCCGTGCCAGCTGCCGGGACTGGGCGACCAGACGGTCCGCGCTGTCCCAGACCTCGGCGTCCTCCTCCAGGAAGCCGCCGGCGAGGTTACGCGTGGTGATCGAAACCCGCAGCGGGCCGGGTGCCGGGCGGGACCGCACATGCACGGTCAGCTCGACGGTCGGCACCCAGCCCGAGATCCCGAGCTCGAAGGCGGTGGGCGGCAGGGCGTCCACCGCGAGCAGCAAGGACAGCGGGTCCGCGTCACGGCCGTCGGCCAGCCCGAACCACGCCCTCATCTCACCCTTCCCGGACGGCGAGCCGAGCGCCCAGCCGAGCGTCGTGGGATCGAGCTTGAGCATCAGCCGGTCGGTGATGGCCGAACTGCCGGAGACCGGCGCCGGGCCGTCCTCGGGGCCGAAGCACTGGTCCATGGGCGGGAAGGCGGGGGGCTTCGCGCTTGTGCGGACGTCGTCGGGCAGGGAGTCCAGATCGCCGTACGAGGCGAGGACACGGATCCGTTCGACCTCGTTGCCCTCCTCGTCGTACTGGAAGAGGGACGCCTGGCCGGTGGAGAGGGTGCGGCCGGCGCGGACGACGTCCGTGCGGATCACCGCCGGGCCCGGCTGGGAGGCGGTGAGGTAGTGCGCGGAGATGGTGAACGGGTCGGGGTGCGGCAGGGCGTCCGCGAGGGCGCGACCCAGAACGGCCAGCAGATAGCCGCCGTTGACGGCGTTGATGATCGTCCAGCCGGCGGAGAGATCGATCTCGTGGACGCCGGGCTCCCGGAGGGTGACGGCGGTGTCCCGGTCGAACTCGCTGTCACCGATCGTGGCGCGCGCGGCCTGTGCGGTAGCTGCTTCTGGCATGCCTGAACGGTACAACAAGAAATTACTAAGCAGTAGCTTTCACGGTTGCGGCTGGATGACCTTCCGCCGAACCTGCATGGATCCGGCCATCCATAGGTGAGATTTTGGCAATTTCTCGGTAAGTGTCCGAACTCGTCCGTGACCGATGGCCCCCGCTTTCCCTCTCAGAAGACGTACAGCCTGATCCGCACGTTCACAGGAAGAGCCGGATACGCCGATGAGTCTGACCGGGACGCCGTTCCTCTTCACGTCGATCGCCCTTGTGACAGTCGCCCTCGTCCTGCCGCTGCTCCTGTGGTCCCGGATCCGCGGCCCCGTGCTGCTGCGGCACGCCGGCCGTGTACTGATGCTGCTGTTCGCCCAGATGACGGCGGTCACTCTGGTCTTCGTCCTGGTCAACAACGCCAACAACCTCTACGACAACTGGGCGGACCTCCTCGGCACGGGCAACCACGTACAGCAGGCCGCCGACCTCGGCAAGGACGGCACGGGCGGGATCCAGGTCAAGGCGCTGCCCAAGGTGCACCAGACGTTCTCGCCGGCCGACGGCCCCGGCATGCAGGCGGCCGGCGGGGTGCGCGTCACCCAGCTCAGGGGCCGGGTGTCCGGCATCGAGGCCGAGGTCTACGTCTGGCTGCCGCCGCAGTACGACGAGCCCGCCTACCGCAACAGGAAGTTCCCGGTCGTGGAGCTGCTGTCGGGATACCCCGGCTCGGCGAGGGCTTGGTTCGGATCACTGAAGGTGCACGAGCAGCTACTGCCGCTGATGCGCAACAGGCAGGTGGCACCGTTCATCCTCGTGGCCCCGCGCACCAATCTCATCGCCAAGGTCGACACGGGCTGTGCGAACATCCCGGGCACCGTGAACGCCGACACCTGGCTCAGCATCGACGTGCCCAAGATGGTGACGGACAACTTCCGCGCCGAGTCCGCACCCGACGGCTGGGCGACAGCGGGCTACTCCGCCGGTGCGCACTGCGCCACCAAGCTCGTCGTCGCGCACCCCGACCGCTACCGGGCCGCGATCAGCCTGTCCGGCTACAACGACCCGATCGGCGAACGCCGCTCACTGGCCGCACGGAGCCTCCTGCTGCGCCGGGAGAACAACCCGTACTTCCTGCTGAGGGGCTACCGCACCCCGCCCCGCATCTCCCTGTACCTGTCCGGCCAGCAGGGCGACGGTTACCAGGCCGCCTCGGCGCTGCAGGCGATCGCCAAGCCGCCGACGACGGTCCGGGCGGTGCTGATCCCGCGCAGCGCGGGCGGTCACAACATGGCCCTGTGGCGGCCGCAGATCCCGTACGTGTTCACCTGGCTGACCCAGCGGATGACCGGCAAGGCCGCCGCCGGGACTATTCCTCGGCGACCGTGGAGCGGCGGTTCCAGGCCCGCGGCGCTCGCCAGTGGAACCTCATCGCCAGCAGCCGCAGTACGAAAGCGGTGATCACGGCGAGCCCGGAGGTGAAGGGCGTCAGCACGTCGTAGCGGATGCACATCGCCACCATCGCGGCGCCGACGATCGCGGGTACCGCGTACAGGTCCCTGTCCCACCGCAGCAGTGAGGGCACCTCGTTGGCCAGGACATCGCGCAGGACGCCGCCACCCACGGCTGTGGCCAGGCCCAGGGCGGCGGACGAGGTGAGGCCGAGCCCATGGTCGTAGGCCTTCGTCGTGCCGGCGACGCAGAACAGGCCGAGGCCGGCCGCGTCGAAGACGTTGACGGCGACCTGGATGCGCTCCACCTGCGGGTGGAGGAAGAAGACCAGCAGGGCGGCGAGCAGCGGGGTCAGGAAGTACCCCAGGTCGGTGAAGGCGGCAGGCGGCACGGCACCGATGACCACGTCGCGGAACAGCCCTCCGCCCAGCGCGGTGACCTCGGCGAGCACGGCGATGCCGAAGACGTCGAAGTTCTTTCGGACGGCCAGCAGCGCGCCGGATATCGCGAAGACGAAGATGCCGACGAGATCCAGCGTGTGCTGGACGGAGGGGCTGAACAATTGCTGGAGCACCCCTACATTCTCACCCATCGACGACGGCGCGCCTTACAAAGCAAGGTGAAAACAGTGAAACGCCTCGGTTACAGAGCGGGCTTCCCCGTCGTGAAGAGCCACTTCTGGAACAGGTCGTCGAGCTGCTGTCCGGAGATCTTCTCCGCGAGCCGCATGAAATCGGCGGTGTTCGCGTTGCCGTACCGGTGGAGCTCGGCCCAGGCCGGCAGGAGCTTGAAGAACGCGGTGTCGCCGATGCGCTCGCGCAGCGCCTGGAGGGTCATCGCGCCCCGCTGGTAGACCGCAGAGGCGAACATGGTGTCACGCTGCGGGTCGGCCACCGTGACCTGCCAGAACGAGCTGTCGGCGGGGCGGGCGTCGTACCCCGCGAGGAAGGAGTCGTGCGCCGAGGCGGTGCCCCTGTGCTCGGCCCACAGCCACTGGGCGTATGTCGCGAAGCCCTCGTTGAGCCAGATGTCCTTCCAGCGCTCCACCGAGACCGAGTCGCCGAACCACTGGTGGGCGAGCTCGTGCACGATGGTCGACTCCGAGCGGACGGCCGAATACGCCGGCTTCGACTGCACCTCGAGCGAGAAGCCGGCCTCCGGCATGTCGTCGACGATGGCGCCGGTCTCCTCGAAGGGGTAAGGCCCGAAGATCTTGGACCAGTAGTCGGTGGCCTCGGCGGTGACGGCGTACACGTCGACGTTGTTGCTGTTCGCCAGGACGGGGTCGATGGCGACGTAGATCGGAATGCCCGACGGGGTCTTCCCGGTCTTCACGTCGAACCTGCCGATGGTCGCCGTCGCCAGGTAGGTCGCCATCGGCCTGGACTCGCGCCAGTGGGTCACGGTCCGGCCGTCCTTGTCGTACGTCGACATCAGGCGGCCGTTGGAGACGGCGGTCAGGCCCTTGGGTGCCGTGATACGGATGTCGTAGGTGGCCTTGTCCGCGGGGTGGTCGCTGGACGGGAACCAGGTGGAGGCGGCGTTGGGCTCGCAGGCGACGAAGACTCCGTCGGAGGTCTTCATCCACCCGTAGTTGGAGCCGAAGACGATGGGACCGCCGAGCGGTTCCGGGACCCCGCCGTAGGTGACGGTGACCGTGAAGTCCCGGCCCTTGGGCAGGACGCCGCGCGGGGTGATGCGGATCTCGTCGCCCTCGCGCGTGAACGGGGCGCGTCTGCCGTTCACCTCGATCCCCGTGACCTGAAGCTTCTGCAGGTCGAGGTCGAAGGACGAGAGGCTTCGGGTGGCACGGGCCGTGATCGTCGTACGGCCGTCGAGCCGGTCGGTGTCCGGGTCGTACGCCACGTCGAGCGCGTAGTGGCGGGCGTCGAAGCCGCCGTTGCCCAGTTGCGGGAAGTAGGGGTCACCGATGCCGTCGGCTCCCGGACCGGGAGCGGAGGAGGCGGCGATGGCGAGGAAGGAGGCCGCCGCGGTGACGAGAACCCCTAAGCGTGCCGAACGGGAGAGTGCCATGAGTCGTCCCTTCGAGCGTGCTGTCGATCAGACGGACACGCCAGACTCTGCGCTCTCCCGTTCGGTCATGTGCATGACTTTGCCAACTCGTCATGCGTTACTTGTCGGTTGACTCCTGTCCCGCCGATGCCTCGGGCTTGCCGGAGTCGCCGGATGCCTCGGAGACGCCCCCGCCGGCGGCAGGCTCGGACTCGTCGGATTCCTCGGAGGCGTCGGGCTCCTCCGGGGCGTCGGCCGATGCCTCGGCGTCGGACTCAGCCTCGGCCGCGGCGGCCGTGGACTCCTCCGGCTCGGCGGCCGCGGCTCCCTCGGGCCCGTCAGCCGCGGTCTCCTCGGTGGCGCCCTCGGCCGGCTGCTTCGAGGTGGCCTCGGCCTCCACCTCGGCGGCCACCGCCGCCGACGTCTGGGCCGATTCCTCGAGCACCTCCTCCGGCACCAGCTCCGCCGCTTCCTTGGCGTCGGACAGCAGCACCGTGTCCTGCGGGGCCTGGTCCTCGAAGTTCTCCGGGTGGTGGCAGGCCACCCGCTGCCCCGGCTTCAGCTCGAGGAGCAGCGGCTCGGTCGTCCGGCAGATCTCCGTCGCCTTCCAGCACCGCGTGTGGAAGCGGCAGCCGCTTGGCGGGGAGATCGGCGAGGGCACGTCGCCCCGGAGCAGGATGCGTTCGCTCTTGGCACTCTTGCGCTTCGGGTCCGGGATCGGCACCGCCGACATGAGCGCCTTGGTGTACGGGTGCATCGGCGCCCTGTACAGCGAGTCGCGGTCGGCCAGCTCGACGATCTTGCCGAGGTACATCACCGCGATCCGGTCCGAGACGTGCCGGACGACCGAGAGGTCGTGCGCGATGATCACGTACGTCAGGCCCAGCTCCTGCTGGAGGTCGTCGAGAAGGTTGACGACCTGCGCCTGGATCGACACGTCCAGCGCGGAGACCGGCTCGTCCGCCACCACGAGCTTCGGGTTGAGCGCGAGCGCGCGGGCGATGCCGATGCGCTGGCGCTGGCCGCCGGAGAACTCGTGCGGGTAGCGGTTGTAGTGCTCGGGGTTGAGGCCGACCACCGACAGCAGCCGCTGCACTTCCTTCTTGATGCCGCCCTCGGGAGTGACGCCCTGCAGCTTGAAGGGGGCGCCGATGATCGTGCCGATGGTGTGACGCGGGTTCAGCGAGGAGTACGGGTCCTGGAAGATCATCTGCACATCGCGGCGCAGGGGACGCATCCCGCCGACACCGAGATGCGTGATGTCCTTGCCCTCGAACTCGACCGTGCCGGCGGTCGGTTCGAGCAGCCGGGTGATCAGCCGGCCCATCGTCGACTTGCCGCAGCCCGACTCGCCCACCACGCCGAGCGTCTCACCGGCCTTGACCTCGAAGTCGAGGCCGTCGACCGCGCGCACCGCGCCGACCTGCCGCTGGAGCAGGCCCTTGCGGATCGGGAAGTGCTTCTGGAGCCCGGTCACCTTCAGCAGGGTCTCGCCGGGGGCGGCGTCCTTGGTGGTGACCACGCTGCCGTCGCTCTGGCCAGGAATCGTCACAGCTTTGTCCTCGCTCACAGCTTCGGCGCAATCTCTTCGGTCCAGATACGCTCCCGCTGCTCCTTGCTCATGTGGCAGGCGGCCCAGTGCTGGCTGCCGACCTCGGTCAGTTCGGGGCGGACCGTGCGGGTGAGGTCGTCCTTCGGGATGTCCGCGTACGGGCAGCGCGGGTTGAAGGCGCAGCCGGACGGGACGTTGATGAGGGAGGGCGGCAAGCCCTTGACCGGGATGAGGCGCTCCTGCTGCTCGCGGTCCAGGCGCGGCATCGAGCCGAGCAGGCCCCAGGTGTAGGGGTGGCGGGGCTCGTAGAACACCTTCTCGGCGGGGCCGCGCTCGACGCAACGGCCGCCGTACATCACCAGGATGTTGTCGGCCAGCTCGGCCACCACGCCCAGGTCGTGGGTGATCATGATGACCGCGGAGCCGAACTCCTTCTGCAGGTCCCGGATCAGGTCCAGGATCTGCGCCTGCACGGTGACGTCCAGCGCAGTGGTGGGCTCGTCCGCGATGAGCAGCTCGGGGTTGTTGGCCAGCGCCATGGCGATCATGGCGCGCTGGCGCATACCGCCGGAGAACTCGTGCGGGTAGGAGTCCACCCGCTTGTCCGGCTCGGGGATGCCGACGCGGTCGAGCAGCTCGATGGCGTGCCGACGGGCCGCCTTCTTGTCCACCTTGGTGTGGATCCGGTAGGCCTCGATGATCTGGTGGCCGACCGTGTAGTACGGGTGCATGGCCGACAGCGGATCCTGGAAGATCATCGCCATCTTCTGGCCACGCAGCCGGCGCACGTTGTCCGGGCTCGCCCCGAGCAGCTCCTGGCCGTCCAGCCAGATCTCGCCGCTGATCTCCGGGCGGGACCGGGTGTGGCCGGTGCGGTGCAGGCCCATGATGGCCAGCGAGGTGACGGACTTGCCGGACCCGGACTCGCCCACGATGCCGAGCGTCTTGCCGCGCTCGAGGTCGAAGGACAGCCCGTCGACGGACTTGACCAGGCCGTCGTCGGTCGGGAAGTGCACCTTGAGATCGCGGACCGAGAGGAACGCCGGGGTCGGCGGCTCGATGTCCACGACGAGCCCGGCCGCACCGCCGACGACGGGCTCGACGGTGGACTCGGTGGAGGGGTTCTCGTTGCTCATGTCAGCCTCACACGCGGGTCAACGACCGCGTACAGCAGGTCCACAATCAGGTTCGCCACGACGATGAAGAGGGCGGCGAAGAGTGTCACCCCCATGATGACGGGCAGGTCGCCGCCATCAATGGCCGTGACCGCCTGGTATCCGAGCCCTCTCAGGTTGAACGTCTTCTCCGTCAGCACCGCGCCGCCCAGCAACTGCCCCAGGTCCAGGCCAAAGATGGTGATGATCGGGGTGAGCGTGGCACGCAGCGCGTGCTTGCCGATGACGACGTTCTCCTTGAGGCCCTTGGCCCGGGCCGTGCGGATGTAGTCCTCGCCGAGGATCTCCAGCATCGTCGCTCTGGTGAGGCGCGCGTATGTGGCCGCGAACAGGAAGGCCAGGGTGATCCATGGCAGGAGCAGGTTCTTGGCCCATTCAAGGGGCCCCTGTTCGATCGGTACGTAGTCGATCGAGTCCATCCAGCCCAGGGAGTAGACCACGACCGCGCTGGCCACCAGCCCCGTGAAGTAGATGGGGAGCGAGACGCCGGCCAGGGCCGTGATCATGGTCACGCGGTCCAGGACCGTGCGTCTGCGCAGCGCCGAGATGACGCCGGTGGCGACACCGCCGAGGACCCAGAGCACCGCCGCTCCCACAGCCAGCGAGAACGTGACGGGCAGCGCCTCCTTCAGGGTTTCCCACACGGGCTGCTCGGTCTTGAAGGAGTAGCCGAAGCACGGGGCCGGGCAGTGCGTCTTGTCCGAGCCGTTGTCGTAGTCACGGCCCGCGACGATGCCCTTCATGTACTGGCCGTATTGCACATAGATCGGCTTGTCGAAGCCCATCTTGTGACGGATGCCCTCGATGGCGGTCGCGTTGGTCTCCCGGCCCGCGAACATCAGGGCGGGGTCGGTACCGGTCAGTTTCGGCACCGCGAAGAAGATGCCGAAGGTGACCAGGGAGACCACCCAGAGCATGACGACGACGTTGATCAGACGCCGGATGAGATAGACGATCACTGCAGTCGGCCGATCGGCGGGTGGCTGCCGCCCCTTGTGGGGGCGGCAGCCACCCGCCTGCGGCCTTCACCTGCCCTTCGAACTAGCTATGCGTGGTGAAGGACCCGCATGTCGGTCAGTTGACACCCACGACGGCGAGGTCGAGGCGACCGCCCTGGCCCTCGCTGAGGAAGACGTTCTTCAGTCGGGGGTTCACATAGACCAGCGCCTTGTCGAAGTTGATCGGCAGGTAGAGCGCCTTCTCCATGATGTTGTGGTTGATCTGCTTGTAGAACTCGCCCGCCTCTTCGGGGGACTTGGCGGCCGCGGCCTTGTCGAACAACCCGTTGACGGTCTTGTCGTTGAGCATCGAGTAGTTGTTGTTGCCGTTGTCCAGGATGAACCGGCCGTCGACCAGCGCCTGGAGGAAGCCCGCACCGGTCTGGTAGTCGGCGCCCCAGCCCATGACGATGATGCCGTAGTTCTTCTTCTTCACGTTGTCGGGAGCACCGATCACGGAGGAGGAGAGCTTGCCGTCGTACTGGTCGATGGCGGCGTCGATGCCGACCGCCTTCAGCGAGGCCTGCAGCGACTCGGCGGTCTTGACCTCGGGCTCACGGTTGTTGCGGACCGCGATGGTGGTCTTGAAGCCACCCTCCTTGCCGCAGGCCTTGAGCTCTTCCTTCGCCTTGGCGACGTCCGGCTTGCCGTCCGTCAGGCCGTACGGGTCGTAGGACTTGCCCTCGGAGCCCGCGATCCCGGTGGGCAGCATGTTGGCGCCCAGGTCACCGCTGGTGGGGCCGCCACGCGCGGTCTGCAGCGAGGTCGGCTCGGCCGCGTAGATGACCGCCTTGCGGCAGTGGATGTTGTCGAACGGCTTCACCGTCTGCGGGAAGACCATGTAGCGGATGTAACCCGTGTGCGGGTTGCTCGCGTTGGCCTTCAGCTTCTGGTTCTGCAGGATCTTGATCTTGGCGGCCTGCTGCACACCCGAACCGTTGATGTCGTAGTCGATGGAGCCGCTCAGCAGACGGCTGTCCTCGTCATCCGGGTTCGTGGTGGGCGTGAACTCGATCCGGTCGGGCAGGCCCGTGCGGATCGTGTCGGTCTTCGGGTCCCAGTTGGTGTTGCGGACGAAGACGGCACCCTTGCCCGGCGTGAAGGACTCGACCTTGTAGGGGCCGGACGCCACCGGGTGGTTGTTGTACTTGGCGCCGTCGTCCTTGGCCTTGGGCACCGGCGAGGCGCTGCCCATCGCCAGCATGTACGGGAAGTCCGAGTTGGCGTCCTTCAGCTTGAAGACGATCGTCTTGTCGTCCGGCGTCTGGACGGACTTCAGGCCCAGCTTGTCCGGGTCGGTGTCCTTGTACGGGCCGGGGTACTTCTGACCCTGGTCCAGCACGTTGATCAGGTACGTCGGACCGCCGGACAGCACGTCCTGAGCGAACTGGCGCTCGATGCCGTACTTGACGTCCTTCGAGGTGATCGCCGTGCCGTCGTCGAACTTGATGCCGTCCTTCAGCTTGAAGGTGTAGGTCTTGCCGTCGGCGCTGACCTCCGGCATCGCCGCGGCCAGGTCCGGGACCAGCTGGTTGCCGGCCGCGCCCGGCTTGGAGTCGGTGGCGAGCAGCTGGCGCACGTACAGCCGCTGGATGTCCCACACGAAGCCGTAGTAGGCGCGGGTCGGGTCCATGAAGTCGACGTCCTGGGGGGACATCAGCTTCAGCGTCCCGCCCTTCTTCGTCGACGGGTTGAGGACCTTGCCCTTGGTGAGGGCGTCGAACCCCAACGCCTTGTTCGTGGAGGAGGACTTGTCGTCACTCCCCCCGCCGCCACATGCGGCAGCGGTCAGCGACACAGCCGCGACCATTGCCGCAAGGGCGATCGCCTTCCTTTGACGCTTCACTGTGTTGCAACCTCCGTGAATTGGTATCACCCGTGACACGCGGATGCGGTCAGAGGTATTCATTGCTGCCGCCGGCCGGTAGGCAGGCAGATCGGGTGGTTCAGCTGCCCTTCGGGTCGAGGGCGTCACGCAGCCCGTCGCCGAAGAGGTTGAACGCAAGAACGGTGATGAAGATCGCCAGACCGGGGACCACCATGTACGTCGGGTCCGCCTGGTAGGTGTCGATCGCGTCCGAGAGCATCTTTCCCCAGGAGGCCGTGGGCGGCTTGACGCCCGCGCCCAGGAAGCTCAGGGCCGCCTCGGTGAGGATGTTGGTCGGGATGATCAGCGTGGTGTAGACGAGGATCGGCGCGACCAGGTTGGGCAGCAGCTCCCTACGGAGGATGTAGCCGCGGCCGGCACCCAGGCTGCGGGCCGCCTCGACGAACTCCCGCTCACGCAGCGAAATCGTCTGGCCGCGCACGATACGGCCGATGTAGGGCCAGCCGAAGAAGCCGATGACGACGACGAGGACGCCCATCCGAACCCCGGTGCCGGTCAGGCCCCACAGCGAGTTGGGGACCACGGAGACGAGCGCGATGGTGAAGAGCAGCTGCGGGAAGGCCAGCAGAACGTCCATGGTGCGGCTGATGGCGGTGTCGACCCAGCCGCCGAAGAAGCCGGCCGTGGCGCCGAGCAGGCTGCCCAGGAACACGGAGACGGCGGCCGCGAGGAAGGCCACCAGCAGGGATATCCGGGCGCCGTAGACGATCCGGCTGAACACGTCGCGGCCGTTGGTCGGCTCCACGCCTAGCAGGAAGTCGGAACTCATACCGCCGAAGCTGCCCTTGGGCGTACCGAGGTTCGGGTCGATCAGGTTCTCGTGGAACTCGTTCGGCGGGTGGCCGAACAGGTCCACGATCCACGGCGCGAACACCGCGACCAGGATCAGGAACACCACGATCACACCGCCGGTGAGAGCGATCTTGTCGCGCTTCAGCCGGGTCCAGGCGATACGCCCGGGCGACCTGCCCTCGATCTCCTTGGCCGGGACGTCGGCGGTGACATCGGCGACCGCGGTCTCGGCGGCTGCGTCGTGCATTGGTGCCGTCATCTGGCAGGGACCCCTCTCAACCGGCGATAGCCGGCCCGCACTTGCCGCTGTGGCGGCATGATCAGTCCGTCGTACACAGGGGCGAATGCCCCTTGGAGCGGGAGTCTTCAACGCTTTGGCGATCTGTTGCCAGACTTGACGGTGAATGGATGCCTAAACGTGATGCCGTCTGGGACGTTCCGTTATCCGGACAGCGGGTAACGGGCGTCGAACGACGGCTAGTTAGGGCATTCCAAAACAGAACCGGACTCTTCACCCACATCTATGCGCGCAAAGTGGCATCCATACGGCTTCGGTCTGCCCACCCGACCGGCGGTACCGATCCTTGAGGATCAATAGCCGCTGCCGACCGGCGGATAGCCGTAGCCGCCGGCCGCGGGGGCCTGGACCGGGGCCGCGTGGGACTCACGGTCGTAGAACGGGCGGGCACTGGCGCGAAGCCACATCACCACGGGGTCGTACTCGTCGGACATCGCGACGGTCGACACGGGCAGGCCCTCGGGCACGGCGGCGATCGACTGCTGCATCATCGCGCGCACCGAGTCGACGGCGGGCGGCGAGGTGTCGTACACGTCCAGGCCGATCGCCAGGTACGGCGCGCCGAGGGCGGGCTGCACCCAGGCCCGGCGCAGCGAGCGGACGGCCGGCGTACGGTGCGCGTTCTGTGCGAGGAGGGCGTAGAACTGCGGGATCTCGACGGCCGGTTCGGACAGCCGCAGCGGCCCCGCGGGCTGGCGCTCGAGACCGGTGGCGATCCGGCGCAGGTCCAGCCAGGGAATGCCGACGCCGCCGCCCGGCGCATGCGGGTTGAGCCACAGCCCGTAGTGGTCGGGGTAGAGGGTGCGGGCGACGTCGAGGCCGTCGACCACTTCGTACGAACGGTTCCAGCCGCTGGCCGAGAGTTCCTGGGCGGAGGTGACACACGGTGCGTAGCCGTGGCCGTCCACCTCCATGTTCCCGTACTGGGCGTCCGGGGCACCGGCCTGGCCGTGCCAGAGCAGCATCCAGACCTGGCCGGACGACGGGGTCGCGAGCGCGCGCAGGAGCGCCTCGTAGGCGTCGTAACGCCCGGGCGTCACCTGGCGCAGCATGTGCTCGACCTGCCCGGCCGCTGCCGTGCCCGACGCGCTCACCCTCTACCGCCCCTTCACCACGAACCCGACAACCCCGCAGATGCCTCCGGAGTATGGGCGCGAACCGAGCCGCACCACCCCGACCGAGCCATTCTCCCTTGCCCGGGGACACCACACCCCCATGCGGTCACACCGCGGGGCGGCCCCCGGCCGGACACGAGCTTCCCCCGCTCGGGCCATGAAACCAGGTTAAGGCGCCATCTCGACAGCGACTTGACGCGCGCCGCGCGACATCGTCCGGGCTTCGCGCGCCGCGCTCGCGAGCGGTTCAGTAACCGTACTGGTAGAAGGGCCGCACCCGCTCCCGCATCCAGTCCCCCACCGGGTCCTGTGCCACGTCCAGGAACACCATGTTCACCGGTGTCTTCACCGGCACCCTGCCGAGCGCCCGGCCGAGCGCGTCCAGCGCAAGGGTCCGTCCGTCGGTCCCCGAGGGGCCGAGCTCGACGCCTATGAACATCACCGGGTCGGCGGACTCGATGGCGGCCAGGCCGCGGCGCGCGCTGAGCACCACACCGGTCGCCTCGAACTCGGACGAGGCGGCGGCGAGGAAATCCACCGGTTCGTCCTGCCAGTCGGGTTCGAAGAGGCGGACCCGGCCACCGCTCACGAGCCCGTCCAGTGAGGTCAGCCCGACGCGGCACAGCTCGGCCACCGCGTCCGGCGGCAGCGGCACGCCGACCACTCCGTCGGGGTTGACCGCGATACCGACCTGCGGGGGCAGCCCGCGGGCGAACTCGACGGCGGGAGCGATCGTGTACGACATGTGGTTGCCGACCACCTGGCGGAACTGCTCCTCCGAGCTGAAAACCGGGACGTAGACCTGGCCCTCGATCTCCAGCGTGGGCAGGTCCAGGGGGCCGCTGTGCGGGCCGCCGTCACCGGGCAGCGGCACCCAGAGGAAGCTGCGCCCGAGGACCTCGATGATCCGGCCGCCGGCCCCGGGGACGCCGAGGGAGGCGGAGAGCACCTCCTCCAGCTCGTTGCCCGGCCATCCGCCGTGCGGATGGGGGTGTGCCTGTGGGGGGAAGTCCGCGGGGAGGTCCGCCGGAAAATCCATCTGCTTACCGCCTGCTCAGAACTACTGCCGTGGCAGAAAAGCCTAGCGGTTGCTCCTGGACGGTCACTTCGCCGCGAAGTCGATCCGGCGCAGGACGTCCGCCGCGTCCCGGTCGAGCAGCACCGCCGAGCCGCAGCCCTCCGGCAGTCGGCCCTGCTCGACGGAGCACAGCAAGTGGCGGGTGGCCCTGCGGTGCCTGAGGAACGCGTACCGCGAGACTCCGCGGCCGCGCGCCTGCTGCCCCTCCAGAGCCGTGTCCACGGGGACGTCGAGCACAAGCAGCCGGAGCGTGCCCCCGCGGCGCCGGGCCTCGCGGGCCAGCCAGCCGCGCACCCAGGACTGTGTGCCGCAGTCGTGCACCACCAGCCCGGTGCCCGCGCGCAGCGCGCGGCGCAGACCCGCGTAGTGCGCCATGCGGACGAGGGGGCGGTAGACCGCGTAGGGAAGGAAGCGGGCCAGGCGTGTGTCCCAGCGGTCCCGGGTGTCCTGGGAGTCGACCCGGGCACCCCGCACGGCACGCCGCATCAGAGTGGACTTGCCGCTGCCGGGCAGACCGGTGACGACGACGACGTCGCCCGCTTCGAAGATGAGCCCGTGCGGACTGCGGCCCCCGCGGTCGCGCAGATCGCGGACCACGGCATTCCGCAGCGGTCCGCAGGCCCCCCGCGCCGGGGCACCGGGTTGCTCGGGCACCGCGAGGCCCGAGGTCGTGGCGTACGCCGTGGTCCTGTTCACCGTCATCTCCCTCCCCATGGGTCGGGAAGTTGCCTGCCCGCCGATTGTAAAGAGAAGGTAATGCTCAGGTCTCTCGTTTTCATCCTCGTGCCGCCACAGGCCGGTCACAGATGCGGCCCTGCCACCATCGGACGATGCGTGCAATGATGTGCGCGCCAACTGCATACCGGCCGCTTGAATCCGCGCGGGAGAGTTCCGGCTGCACGCCTGTGCCCGGACGCCGAAGGAGCAAGTCCCTCCCTTGAATCTCTCAGGCCCCGATACCGCGCGGGCGAGGCACATCTGGAAAGCGGGCCCCTTCTGGTGGCTCCACCCAAGGTGCAAACCGTGACCACCCGCCGCGGGAGTCATGGCGAACCTCTCAGGTTCCGATGACAGATGGGGAGGAACGACCTCGCCCTCCCCTGCGCTCGGCTTCGTCCGTGCGAGGGACCCCGTTGCCCTGGGAGCACAACCGATGAGCAGCAACAGCCCCCTGCGCCGTACCGCGCTCGATGCCCTGCATCGTTCGCTGGGCGCGACGATGACCGACTTCGCCGGCTGGGACATGCCCCTGCGGTACGGCTCCGAGCGTGACGAGCACGTCGCCGTACGTACCAAGGCGGGACTGTTCGACCTCTCGCACATGGGTGAGATCACGGTGACCGGGCCCGAGGCGAACCGGCTCCTCGACCACGCCCTGGTCGGCAACATCTCCTCCGTCGGCGTCGGCCGCGCCCGCTACACCATGATCTGCCAGGAGGACGGCGGCATCCTGGACGACCTGATCGTGTACCGGCTCGGGGAGCAGGAGTACATGGTCGTCGCCAACGCCTCCAACGCCCAGGTCGTTCTGGACGCGCTCGGGGAGCGGGCCGCCGGCTTCGATGCCGTGGTGCGCGACGACCGGGACGCCTACGCGCTGATCGCCGTGCAGGGCCCCGAGTCCCCCGGGATCCTGAAGTCCCTGACCGACGCCGACCTCGACGGCCTGAAGTACTACGCGGGGCTGCCCGGCACGGTCGCCGGGGTCCCGGCGCTCATCGCCCGCACCGGCTACACAGGGGAGGACGGCTTCGAGCTGTTCGTGGCCCCCGAGCACGCCGAGAAGCTGTGGCTGGCGCTGACGGAGGCGGGCGCACCGGTGGGTCTCACCCCCTGCGGGCTCTCCTGCCGGGACACGCTGCGCCTGGAGGCGGGCATGCCGCTGTACGGGCACGAGCTCACCACGGCCCTGACCCCCTTCGACGCCGGTCTGGGCCGCGTCGTGAAGTTCGAGAAGGAGGGTGACTTCGTGGGGCGCGCCGCACTGCTGCGGGCCGCCGAGCGCGCCGAGCAGAACCCGCCGCGCGTCCTGGTCGGCCTGATCGCCGAGGGCCGCCGCGTCCCGCGCGCCGGGTACGCAGTCGTCTCCGGCGGTGAGGTGATCGGCGAGGTCACCTCCGGTGCGCCCTCCCCCACGCTGGGCAAGCCCATCGCGATGGCGTACATCGACGCCGCGCACTCCGCTCCCGGCACGCCCGGGGTCGGAGTGGACATCCGGGGCAGCCACGAGCCGTACGAGGTCGTGGCGCTGCCGTTCTACAAGCGCCAGAAGTAGACACTGGGCCCAGGACGGACGGGACTCCGCTCGCGTCCGTCCCCGCTCACGAGCGTCTCCACCAGTCCCCCTTCACCACCACTCCTCCGACCCAACAGGAGAATTCAGGCCATGAGCAACCCCCAGCAGCTGCGTTACAGCAAGGAGCACGAGTGGCTGTCGGCCGCCGAGGACGGCGTCGCGACGGTCGGTATCACGGAGCACGCGGCCAACGCGCTCGGCGATGTCGTGTTCGTCCAGCTCCCGGAGGTCGGTGACACAGTGACCGCGGGCGACACCTGCGGCGAGCTGGAGTCGACCAAGTCGGTGAGCGACCTCTACTCGCCGGTCAGCGGCGAGGTCACGGCGGTCAACGAGGACGTGGTCGACGACCCGTCGCTGGTGAACTCCGCCCCGTTCGAGGGCGGCTGGCTGTTCAAGGTGCGCATCGCGGAGGAGCCCGCGGACCTGCTCTCCGCCGACGAGTACGACGCTCACATCGCCGGCTGAGGAGTAACAGCACCACATGTCGCTTCTGAACACTCCTCTGCACGAGCTCGACCCGGACGTCGCCGCCGCCGTCGACGCCGAGCTGTACCGTCAGCAGTCCACCCTCGAGATGATCGCCTCGGAGAACTTCGCTCCGGTCGCTGTCATGGAGGCGCAGGGCTCGGTCCTCACCAACAAGTACGCCGAGGGCTACCCCGGCCGCCGCTACTACGGCGGCTGTGAGCACGTCGACGTGGTCGAGCAGATCGCCATCGATCGCATCAAGGAGCTCTTCGGCGCCGAGCACGCCAATGTGCAGCCGCACTCCGGCGCGCAGGCCAACGCGGCCGCGATGTTCGCGCTGCTGCAGCCCGGCGACACGATCATGGGTCTCAACCTCGCGCACGGCGGGCACCTGACCCACGGCATGAAGATCAACTTCTCCGGCAAGCTCTACAACGTGGTCGCCTACCATGTCGGCGACGACGGCGTCGTCGACATGGACGAGGTCGAGCGACTGGCCAAGGAGAACCAGCCGAAGCTGATCGTGGCGGGCTGGTCGGCCTACCCGCGGCAGCTGGACTTCGCCGCCTTCCGCCGGATCGCGGACGAGGTCGGGGCGTACCTCATGGTCGACATGGCGCACTTCGCCGGCCTGGTGGCCGCGGGCCTGCACCCGAACCCGGTGCCGCACGCCCATGTGGTCACCACCACGACCCACAAGACGCTGGGCGGCCCGCGCGGTGGCGTGATCCTGTCCACCGCCGAGCTCGCCAAGAAGATCAACTCGGCGGTCTTCCCCGGTCAGCAGGGTGGCCCGCTGGAGCACGTGGTCGCCGCCAAGGCGGTCGCCTTCAAGATCGCGAGCTCCGAGGAGTTCAAGGAGCGGCAGCGGCGGACTCTGGAGGGCGCGAGGATCCTTGCCGAGCGTCTGGTGAAGGACGACGTCAGGGCCGTCGGCGTGGACGTCCTGTCCGGCGGCACCGATGTGCACCTCGTCCTCGTCGACCTGCGCGACTCCGAGCTCGACGGACAGCAGGCCGAGGACCGGCTCCACGAGGTGGGCATCACGGTCAACCGCAACGCGATCCCGAACGACCCGCGCCCGCCGATGGTCACCTCGGGTCTGCGCATCGGCACGCCCGCCCTGGCGACCCGCGGCTTCACGGCCGATGACTTCGCCGAGGTCGCGGACGTCATCGCGGAGGCGCTCAAGCCGTCCTACGACGCACAGGCGCTGAAGGCCCGGGTGACGGCCCTGGCCGACAAGCACCCGCTGTACCCGGACCTCCGGAAGTAAGGCACCTCGGGGCATCGCGCACACTGGAGGCACACTCGTCGTGCGCGGTGCCCCGCCCCCTGCACCACCCCTGTACCTGAGGAGTCACGGTGGCCATCTCGGTCTTCGACCTGTTCTCGATCGGTATCGGCCCGTCCAGCTCCCACACGGTCGGCCCCATGCGCGCGGCGCGCATGTTCGCCCTGCGGCTGCGCAATGAGAGCCTCCTGAACTCGGCCGCGTCCATACGGGCGGAGCTGTACGGCTCGCTCGGCGCCACCGGCCATGGCCACGGCACGCCCAAGGCGGTGCTTCTCGGCCTGGAGGGCGCCTCTCCGCGCACGGTGGACGTGGAGACCGCCGACCGGAGAGCGGAGGACATCAAGGCCGCCGGCCGGATCCGGCTGCTCGGCGAGCACGAGATCGCGTTCTCCTTCGACGACGACCTGATCCTGCACCGGCGCGAGACGCTCCCCTACCACGCGAACGGCATGACGCTGTGGGCGTACGACGCCTCCGGGACCGAGCTGCTGTCGAAGACGTACTACTCCGTGGGCGGCGGCTTCGTCGTCGACGAGGACGCGGTCGGCGCGGACCGCATCAAGCTGGACGACACGGTGCTCAAGTATCCGTTCCGCACGGGCGACGAGCTGCTGCGCCTGACGAAGGAGACGGGCCTGTCGATCTCCTCGCTGATGCTGGACAACGAGCGGGCCTGGCGCACGGAGGAGGAGATCCGCGAGGGCCTGCTGGAGATCTGGCGGGTGATGCAGGCGTGCGTCTCGCGCGGCATGTCCCGTGAGGGCATCCTGCCGGGCGGCCTCAGGGTCCGCCGGCGTGCGGCGGTCACCGCCCGCCAGCTGCGTGCCGAGGGCGACCCGCTGTCCCGCGCCATGGAGTGGATCACCCTCTACGCGATGGCGGTGAACGAGGAGAACGCGGCAGGCGGCCGCGTGGTCACGGCACCGACGAACGGCGCCGCGGGCATCATCCCCGCGGTCCTGCACTACTACATCAACTTCGTGCCCGGCGCCGACGAGGACGGTGTCGTGCGCTTCCTGCTCGCCGCGGGCGCGATCGGCATGCTCTTCAAGGAGAACGCGTCCATCTCCGGGGCGGAGGTCGGCTGCCAGGGCGAGGTCGGCTCGGCCTGCTCGATGGCGGCGGGCGCGCTCGCGGAGGTACTGGGTGGCACGCCCGAACAGGTCGAGAACGCGGCCGAGATCGGCATGGAGCACAACCTCGGCCTGACCTGCGACCCGGTCGGCGGTCTGGTCCAGATCCCCTGCATCGAGCGCAACGGTATGGCTGCGGTCAAGGCCGTCACGGCGGCCCGCATGGCGATGCGCGGCGACGGCAGCCACAAGGTCTCCCTCGACAAGGTCATCAAGACGATGAAGGAGACCGGCGCGGACATGAGCGTGAAGTACAAGGAGACGGCGCGGGGCGGACTGGCGGTCAACATCATCGAGTGCTGAGGGGATGGGCCCTGACCTGCGTGTTCGACTCTTTCAGCGCTGTCAGGGCCTTCGCTGCCTACGCGGCGGGAAGTCCCTGGAATCTCGCGAGGCGACGTCGACCGCGGGTTCCCGATCACGACCAGGTCGGCGCCGCGGTCGCGGCGTGGCCGCGCCGATGCCCGCGAACCGCCCACGCGCGCGGGCCCATGGACCGCCGCGCTCAGACCACGATCTTGCGCGGGTTGAAGTTGCCACCCGGGTCGGCAGCGCCGAAGAGGCCCGACATGACCGCGACACCCTGCGTCGAGATGTCCTCCTCCAGCCACGGCGCGTGCTCCAGGCCCACACCGTGGTGGTGCGAGATTGTGCCGCCGGCATCGACGAACGCCTGCTGGATCGCACGCTTGACCGTGTCGTACTCGCCGAGAGGGTCGTCACCGAACACGAAGGCGAAAGTGAAGTAGAGGCAGGCGCCAGAGTGGTACGAGTGCGACATGTGCGACATCGTCCAGCCCTTGCGGCCGATCTTCTCGTAGGCGCGGCCGGCCGCGTCGTAGACCGCCGCGTGGATGCCACGCAGCTTCGACCACGGACCGGCGGTCTCGCTCACGTCGCCGGCGGCACCGCGGTCGAGCAGGAAGTCGCGGATGTACGGCGTGTCGAACTTCTTCTGGTCGTAGAGCGCACCGGGTCCCTTGCCGACACCGATGCCGTGATGCTTGCGCACGATCCGGTCGGCGAGCGACTTCTGCCGCTTCGCGTGCGCCTCGCCGCCCTCGAAGCCGATGAAGGAGAGGCACATCTCGTCGAGGTTCCAGCCGCGCTTCTTGAGATACGCCATGAGGCCGGCCTGTGCCATCTTCTGGATGCCCTTCGACTCCTTGCTCGTCGCCAGGGAGAAGCCCGTCTCGTGCGCGTCCGAGATGCGGGTGACCGAGGGCGAGACGTCGCTCTCCGCGATCTCCTGCATCGCGGCGAGGCCGTGGTCGAGGTTCTTGAAGAAGTAGGCATAGATGTCACGCCTCTCGGGACACCGGTGCACCTGCACCGTGACCTCGGTGATGACGCCGAGACGCCCCTCCGAGCCCACCACCATCTCCCGCACGCTCGGCCCGGTCGACGCGCTCGGAACGGCACGGATCACGAGGACCCCGCCGGCCCGCACGACACGCAGCCCCTTGACGATGTCCGCGATGTCGCCGTATTTGTCCGACTGCATGCCGGACGAGCGCGTGGCGACCCACCCGCCGAGCGACGAATGGGTGAAGGAGTCGGGGAAGTGCCCCATCGTCCAGCCGTCCCGGTTGAGTTGAGCCTCCAGGTCGGGGCCCAGCGCCCCGGCCTGAATGCGCGCCAGGCCGGATTCGGCGTCGATCTCGAGCACCCGCGAGAGGCGGCCGAGGTCGAGCGAGACGACCACCCGCGACTCGTCCGCGTGCGGCTCGAGGCTGCCCGCGATGTTGCTGCCGCCCCCGAAGGGGATGATCACGGCATCGGCCTCGACGGCCGCCTCGACGACCATCTGCACCTCCGCCTCGTCGGCCGGGTAGACGACCACATCGGGAGTGCGCGCGAACTCGCCGGCCCGGATGCGGACCAGGTCGCGCAGGCTCTTGCCGTACGTGTGGACGACCCGCGACATGTCGTCGACGACGGCGTTCCCGTCTCCGACGATGCCGCTCAGCAGCTTGACGAACGTCTCGGGCGCCCTTGAGGCCGGCACCTTCAACTCCGAGAAGTCGGGCCGTTCGGTGCGCTTGCCCGCCAGGAGGTCGAGACCGACGGCCTTCAGTACGAACGGGGCGAAATCGGGCTTGTCCTCATGGTGGAAGCCGACGCCCTCCACGCCCCAGCCCCACCACTTCATGTGCTTCACATCGCCGGTGCGGACCGCGTCGGCGCGGCGGAGGGGATCGGTCACGAGTGGTCTCCTTCAGGTGCTGCGACGTCAGGTGAGATGGCGTTCGAGCCGAGAATGCGGTGGGAGTTCTCCTCGGCCAGCTTGACGATCGCCGAGCGGATGCGTTCGGTGAACGCGCCGGCCGACTCGCCGGGAAGAGCGGTGAGCGGTTCGCCGAAGACGACCCCTACCGGCTGGCGGCCCCGCTTCGGCCATTTCGATCCGCGCGGGTGAGCCGCGTGCGCGCCGATGATCGCGGCGGGCAGCACCGGCACACCGGCCGACGAGGCGAGCGCCGCCGCCCCCGGCTTGAACGTCCCCGGCGATCCGTCGCGCGAGCGGGTCCCCTCGGGGAAGATCAGGAGCGGCACTCCCCGGTTCAGCAGTGTCTTGGCGCTCACACCGCGCGGGTTGACCCCGGTGCGGTCGACCGGGAAGGCGTTGCAGAAGAGAGCCGTGAGGCCGCGCCGCCACCGCACGTCGAAGAAGTAGTCGGCGGCGGCTCCCGCTGCGAGGTAGCGCGCCAGCCGGCGGGGCAGCGCGCCCAGGATGAGGGGCGCGTCGAGGTGCGAGGTGTGGTTGGCGGCGACGACATACGCGTCCTCGACGTCCTTCAGGCATTCACGTCCCAGTACCGTGACGTCGGTCACGCTCCAGACGACGGCCTTCAACAGCCCCCGCTGCGCGACGAAACGCGCAGCAGCAAGAGGGCGTGAGGTGAAACGGTCGCGTGTCGCCGCGAGCATCCGCTTCCTTTCCGTGCGGCTCGCCCGCACTGACGTTCAGTGGCTGAGACGGTCGCTGCGACCGGACGAGAGCCGTCGTGAGATCCACCGCACTGTACGGCGTGGAAGATGACGTGCGAACCAGATGAGCAACCGGTACCGGACGGTGGGCAGGGAGATCACCCGTCCGCGCCGCACGTCGCGCAGACTCGACGCGACGACTCGGTCGGCGTCCAGCCACAGGAAGTCCGGAATGCTCGACGACCGGATTCCGGCCCGCTCGTGGAATTCGGTGCGGACCCAGCCCGGGCAGAGCGCCGTCACGGTGACGCCCGTTCCGTGCAGCTCGTTCGCCAGCCCCTCCGTGAGCGAGGTGACGAAGGCCTTGACGGCCGAATAGCTCCCCATCGTGACGAACCCGGCTGTGCTGGACACATTGACGATCGCACCGTGCCCGCGTTCGCGCATGGCCCGCCCAGCGGCGCCGGCGAGCACCAGCACCACGCGCCCCATGACCTCGATCGCCCGGTCATGCGGAGCGGTGTCGGCCGAGGTGATCGGTGCGTGCACGCCAAAACCGGCGTTGTTCACGAGCATGTCCACCGGACGGGCGGGGTCCTCCAGCCGGGCGGCGACACGCTCGACGTCCGCGCGATCGGACAGGTCGGCAGGCAGCACCTCGACGGCACGGCCCCGGGACTCGAGCTCGACCGCCATTCGGCCGAGCCGCTCCCGGTCGCGCGCCACCAGGACAAGGTCCCATCCACGGTCTGCCAGAGCGCGCGCGAACGCTGCTCCGATACCCGACGTGGCACCGGTGACAAGTGCGACTCCGGTACGGCTCAGCATAGTTTCATATGACATCTGCTCGACATCCGAACTCCCCGCTCGTAGCTACTCCATGGGGTGGCGAACGGGTCCACGCCTTCGAGCCCGAAACCGGCCTTCCGAGCCACCTGGTTAAGCACCCGCTTCCGCACGGGAACTCTAAGATCCGAGAAAGCTTCCGTGTTCGATGTCGGACGGGCCGACCCAGGTGAATCGCTACGGTCGTGCAGCAGCCGATGGCTGACTCCTCGCGCATGACACACCCTTCTTTTCTCGGCTCATGCCTTTAGACCGGGCACGCATCGATCCTGTGACACGAGCTTCCGCACATGCTCATGCGGACCCGGGAATCGCCCTATGGCCACGGGCCCTCATCGCGCGCTGTGCCGGCGTGGGTTGTCCGGCCGAAAGTGCGCAGTTCTCCGATGGGACGAGGCCCCGCAGCTGAGCGATGCCCAGCAAGGCCCGGCGCACACTGCCTGCACTGACACGCCGAGACACTGCTCCGATACCGCAGGATCTCTCGTTCTTCCCCGCGGAGGCCGGTAGATGCAGGGCTCACGTTGCGGAGGTCGGCGTCGTTGCCAGGGGTGTCGAACCCGGCAGCCGACTGGATCCACCTGCGCTCTGTCCGACAGCGCCCCGGCTGCAGGCCGGCCGTCATGATCGGTCGGTATGCTCTGAATCATCCCTTCAGCCGTACCATCCGCCTCCAGGCGGAACCAGGCCACGTGTCACACATGCGCCGCTTGCCCGGTCTCACGTGATAGCCCCCGACAGCTTTGCGCACGTTCCGGGGCCTCTGCAGAGTTAGCCCCCCGCTCCGGCCCCAGAAAGCCCGTGCATGAACTCAAACGACGAGGCGACGACCGCGCCGCCCGAGACAGCGGGCTTCGATGTGCGTGAATTCGCTCGTACGGCACACGGCAGCCACCGCGGAACGCTCGACCTCGGGTCGCTCGCCGAAGAGCCGCTCGACGCCGAATCCGTGCGGCTCGTTCGCGCGCTGCGCGACATGGAACGTTCGACGCTGCAACGCGTGCGCGACCTCCTCGTGACGGCGACACACAAGGACGCCCGGGTCACCGCGTTCCTCACCACGTGGATGTTCGAGAGATTCTGGATCGCGGACGCCCTCGATGCCGTCCTGGATGCTTCTCCCGCCGCCCGCGGCCTCCCTTCGAGCGCCGGCCCGGCACGGTGGGTACTGGCGGAGCGCCGCGAACGCCGTGGCCCGATCCGTCGCTCCCTCATCGCCAACATCACCGGTACGCAGATCGTCGCCGAACACGTGACGACGAGCCTCGTGGACGAATGGATCACGCAGGCGGCCTACCGGCGTCTGGCCGGGATGTCCCCCGCCGTGGCGTCGATCATCAACCCCCTGGCGGAGATCAAGCAGCGCCACATCCGCTTCCTGGCCGAGGAGTCGGAGCGGCGGCTCGGGGGCTCGGTCCGCGCCCAGCGCATCACCCGTCGTGCCCTCCGGCACTCCGCCTGGCCGCTCGGCTCGGTCGATCGCTCCAAGCACGAGCGCACCTTCTTCGAACGCCATGTCTTCGGCGACCGGAGCGGACGGGCCGAGGCGGGCCGTATCCGCGCGATGGTCGCCGCGCTCCCCGGCATCGGTCCCGGTGTCGCATCCACCGTGGAATCGAGGCTCCTTCCGTGATGCCGCACAGTGCGAAAACCGAACTCGGCAACGCGCACGTCCTGCTCACCGGCGCGACCGGCTTCGTCGGGCAAGCCGTGCTTGAGCGGCTGCTCACCGATCACCCCGCCACCCACATCTCGCTCCTCGTGCGCGGGAAGGGCAGACAGACCGGGCAGGACCGGCTCCGGCAGCTTCTGCGCAAACCCGTGTTCGAGCGCTGGCGGGATGCCGTGGGGGCCGAAGAGGCCAAGCGCATCGTCCGTGAGCGGATCACGGTGCTCGACGGCAGCATGACCAGCATTCCTGAGCTGCCCTCCCACCTTGACGTCGTCATCCACTCGGCGTCGACCGTCTCGTTCGACCCACCCATCCACGAGGCGTTCGACACGAACGTCAACGGCGCCGTAAGCCTCTACCAGGCCCTGCTCGCCTCCGGATCGGACCCGCACGTCGTCCACGTGTCGACCTGCTACGTCGGGGGACTCCGACGCGGTGTGGTGCCCGAGGCCAAACTCAAGCACGACGTCGACTGGCGCACCGAGTGGACCTCGGCGACACAGGCCCACGAGCGCACCGAGCTCACCTCGCGGGAACCGGCGCAGCTCGAGCGGTTCATGTCCCGCGCCCGCGGCAACCACGGCAAGGAGGGCCCGATCGCGGTGGCCCGCGCGAGCGAGAACGCGCGGCGCGAGTGGGTGCGTTCCCACCTCGTCGACGCCGGCCGGCGGCGCGCCCAGAGCCTGGGGTGGACCGACGTCTACACACTCACGAAGGCACTCGCGGAACGTGCCGCGGAAGACCTCTGGGGCGAGGCCGGACACCGGCTTTCGGTGGTCCGGCCCGCGATCATCGAGAGCGCCCTCCAGCATCCGTTCCCCGGCTGGATCGACGGCTTCAAGGTCGCCGATCCGCTGATCTTCGCCTACGGCCGCGGCCAGCTGCCTGACTTCCCGGGGCTGCCCGACTCGATCCTCGATGTCATCCCCGTCGACTTCGTCGTCAACGCCATCCTCGCCGCGGCGGCCAACCCGACCCCTGTCGACGAGCCGAAGTACTTCCACATCGCCTCGGGCGCGTCGAATCCGCTGCCTTTCCACCGCATGTACGAGAACGTACGCGACTACTACATGCAGCACCCGCTGCCCAAGGACGACGGTTTCGTCAGGGTGCCGACCTGGAAGTTCGCGGGCGAACGCAAGTTCAACCGACGTCTTCTGCTGGCGAAGAAAAAGGCCGACCTGTGGGACGCCGGTCTGCGGCTGATGCCGAACAACGACCGTAAGCGCGCTCTCACGGCCGAGAACGCCAAGCTGCGCGCCGGCATCGCCACCCTCAGCAACTTCACCGACCTCTACCGCGCGTATGTGCAGACCGAGATCATCTTCGACGACCGCAACGCCCGCGCGCTGAACAACGCCCTTCCGGCCGAGGTGCGCGAGGACCGTGGCTTCGATGTGGAACGGATCGACTGGGAGGAGTACCTGCAGAAGGTGCACCTCCCCTCCATGAGCGAACTGACAGCGGCCTACCGTCGCCGGAAGGCCACGGCCACCCGGCCGGCGAACGCCTGCCCGAGACCCGAGCTGCCGCAGCGTACCGACGTGCTCGCCGTCTTCGACCTCGAACGGACCGTCGTCGACTCCAACATCGTCGAGCAGTACCTCTGGGTGCGTACCTCGGGCTTCCGCAAGGCGGCCTGGCCGAAGGAGGTCGCGGACCTGCTCGCCTCGCTGCCCGGCTACCTCCGCGCCGAGAAGCGCGACCGCGGCGAGTTCATCCGTGCGTTCCTGCGCCGCTACCGCGGCATGCCCCTCGCCCGTCTCGAGGAGGTCGTGCGGCGCGGCTACGCCGACACGATGCTGCGGCACACGAGCGCGGACGCCCTGGCGCGCATCCGCGAGCACCGAGCGGCGGGTCACCGCACCGTCCTGGTCACCGGCTCCATCGGCCTGCTCGCCGCTCCGCTCGCCGACCTGTTCGACGAGGTCGTCGGCAGCACCATGCACACGAGAGACGGTGTGCTCACCGGCTACCTCGCCAAGCCGCCGCTCGTCGACGAGGCGAGGGCCGCGTGGCTTCGGCGGTACGCCGAGGAGGGCGGCTACGACCTCGCGGCCTCCTACGGCTACGGCGACAGCCACTCCGACCTGCCGTGGCTGTCGCTGCTGGGCAAGCCCTCGGCGATCAACCCCGACGCCGAACTGGCGCGCGAGTCGCACAAGAGGAACTGGGACATCCACCGCTGGAAGAGCGGTGGTTCGGGTGTACGCAGCGAGGTCATCGCTGCCCAGGTGACCATTCCGGCGCGCACCGACGAGAAGAGTGACTGATGGCTTTCGACATAGACAAGTACACGAAGAACTCCACCGGGGTGCAGTGGGCCGACCTCGACCTCGACGAGTTCGAGCGCAACCCGCTGCCCGCGGAGACGCTGCGCACGCTGCGCTACATGTGTGACATCGAATACCACACGGTCTGCTACCTGCGGGATCTGCTGACGACCCCGTCGCACAACGAGCCCGCGGTGGGCGCTTTCATGACGATGTGGAACCGCGAGGAGTTCTGGCACGGCGAAGCGCTCGCGGCCGTGCTCGATCGCCACGGCATCCGAATCGACTTCGACGAGCTCAAGGCGACCCGTCTGAAGCTCGGCTGGAAGGACCGCTTGGGGACGGTGAAGCAGACGGCGATGAGCCGACTCATCGGAAATGACTTCGTCGCCGTGCACATGGCGTGGGGTGCGGCGAACGAGTGGTCGGCGACTGCGGCGTACCACAGGCTCGCGGCGATGGAGAGTCACCCGGTGTTGACACCGCTGCTGAAGCGGATCGCGCAGCAGGAGACGAGGCACGTCGCGTTCTACGCGTCACAGGCGCGTGAACGGCTCGCGGCGAGCAAGAAAGCCCGTGTGTTCGCCCGGTTCGCGCTCGAAAAGGCCTGGGGCCCGGTCGGCTCGGGCGTCATGTCCGAGAGCGAGGTCACGCATGTCATGACCCACCTCTTCGCAGGCCCCGAGGGCCGCAGACTCATCCGCGACATCGACTCGCACATAGCGAAGCTGCCGGGCATGGACGGGCTGCGCATAGTCCAGGACTCCATGGACAAGCGCGGCATCGCTTAATGCGGACGCTCGTCGTACCTCCCGTGGCTGCCGCACCAGTTGGCCACTCTCCCTTCGGAGCCGCCGACCTGGCGTGGGCGAAGGGGAGTTGAGGCGTGCGGAAGCGAGGTCAGGGCTGAACGACCGGCTTTTGGGGCATACCACCCGTGTCATGCTGACCCAGGCATGCATCCCTGTCCCCCACCAGCACTCTTCAGGGAGCCCCCATGCTGCGAGGCGTCGACATCAGCGCCTACCAGTCGTCCTCGTACGACACGGACGGCCTCTCCTTCGTCTTCATCAAGGCGACGGAGGGGCGTTCGTATGTGAACCCCAAACTCACCGCCCAGACGAAGACCGCACGGGACGCCGACTGCGTGGTCGGCTTCTACCACTTCCTGTGGCCCGGCAATATCGCGGCGCAGGCGGACTACTTCGTCGGCAAGGCCCCGGAGAAGGCCGGCGACCTGCTGGCCGTCGACTGGGAGACGACCGACGACGGCACGCACGCGAGCAACGCCGAGAAGGACCAGTTCATCCGCAGGGTCAAGCAACTCCGGCCGCACAACCGCGTCCTTCTCTATGCGAGCCGGCACTTCTGGCTGAACGTCGACACCACCTCGTACGCGGGTGACGGTCTGTGGATCGCGGACTACGTGACGGCGGGCAAGCCCCGCATCAAGGCGAAGTGGCTTTTTCACCAGTACGCCTCCGACCCCGTGGACAAGGATGTCGCCGCCTTCGCCGACAAGGCCGCCCTGCGCGAATGGGCCCGGGGGTGACCGAGACCACCGTGCGCCGAGCCCGGGGCGAAGGCCGGGCCGCACATGCCGTGGAAAGCGTCCGAACCAGCCACGGAACTCCGGCGTGCGCTCGGGCGACGCCTCCACCGGCGCCTCGGTGACCGCGTCGAGGCCCACCCGCAGGCCGTACACCGGGGTGCCGGGCTTGCCGGCGCCAGGAGTCGTCGGTACCGCCCCGAGGTGCGCCGTCGGGGCGCCACGCTCCGGGGCCCGGCATGACGAGGGGTGTCCTTCCCGGCCGGGGAAGGACACCCCTCGTCGTCGGCTCACTTGCTCAGGTAGGTCCAGAACTCGTCGAACGACAGGACCTTGTCGCCGTTGAGGTCGCGGGTCCTGATGACGGCCTCCGCCACCGCGTCGGTGACGTTCCAGTCGCCCCCCTGGGCCAGGGCGGACTTGAACTCGGCGGCAGTGATGAATCCGTCACCGTCCGCATCGATCCGCTCGAAGTGCCTGCGTGCTTCCTCGATGTCCGCCACCGATCCGCCCCTTCTTGGTGCCTTTGCCGTCGTACGGCCGTCCTGCTGACGTGGTCAGATTAACGGCCTGTCCGCGACCTCAGTGCGGCGACCACCCAGGCGAACTCCTCCCGGTGCGGCGGCGCCGGCTGTCCGTTCACGACGCACAGCAGGTCCCGGTAGCGGGCCACCCGTTCGTCGAAGGCCGTCTCCATGCGTTCCAGCACGGCGGCCGGGTCGGCGTCCCCGAGCAGGTCGCGCAGCACCGGATCGGCTTCGGGCGCCTCCGGCGCGATCCCGCGTTCCCGCGCCGCCCCCACCAGCTCGACCAGACGCCTGACGAACCACATGGACGCTCCGGCGGGGACGTCGGGCCCCCGGTCGGCGGCGTTGAACTCGGTCGCCTTCCGCATCGTGGCCCGGAACTCCGGGTCCTGGAGCATCTCGGCCAGCTCCACCCAGGCGTCGACCTGCTCGGGAGTCGGGTCCTCGGGCAGGTCCGCCGCCGTGCGGCGCATCCGTTCCCGGATCGCCGGATCCACGGTGTCGAGCCCGTGGAGCAACTCCTCCACGAACTCCTCCATGATCCGTTTCCGCTCGGCCGCCGACAGCCTCGCCAGCTTGTTCATCAGGGTCATCTCCTCCGCACTCGAGCCGCGTCGTGCCACGGTCGACAGCACCGCCCGGGTCACCTTCAGGGCGCGGATCCGCGCGTCCAGGGCCGCCACGTGCGCGGCCGCCACTTCGGCGACGGTCGTCTCGCCGCCCAGCACCCTGCGGACGTCGTCCAGGCCAAGTCCCAGTTCGCGCAGGGTGCGGATCAGCTCGAGGCGAGCCACGGACCCGGCGTCGTACAGCCGGTAGCCGCCCGAGGAGCGGGCCACCGGGGGCAGGGCACCCTCGTCCGACCAGTAGCGGACGGTGCGGACGGTCAGTCCGGTCGCCCGGGCCAGTTCGCCGATGGTGAAAAGACCGGTGCCGTTTTCGATCACGTCTGCGAGTCTGGGCCTTCCAGTGGGTGGAGACTCAAGCCGAGGAGCCGCACCGGGCCGCGCATCATACGGCGGCGTCCGCCGGGCCGACCCCGCAGTCGCCCGCACATCATCGGAAGACACCCGTGTGCCCCAGTGAGTAGCGGCCCGGCTGCGGGTAGACGGCGAGGCCGTGCGGGCCGCTTCCCACTTTGATGCGGGCGAGTTGACGACCGGTCCGGGTATCGATCGCGTACACCTCGGAGTTGTATCGCCCGGAGAGCCACAGCACGGTGCCGTCCGCCGAGACGCCGCCCATGTCGGGGCTGCCACCCTGGGGCAGTCGCCACTTCGCGACCAGCCGCTTCGTCATGAAGTCGAAGACGGAGACGGTGCCTTCGCCCCGGTTGGAGATGTACATCTCGCGGGAGTCGCGGCTGACGTAGAGGCCGTGCGCGCCCTTGCCGGTGCGCAGGAAGGACGGCACCCCGAAGCGGTCGCCGTCCAGGATCCACAACCCGTCCGCCATCATGTCGGCGATGTAGAACGTCCTGCCGTCCGGCGAGACCTTCACGTCCTGCGGCATGGCGCCGCGGAACGGCAGCTTCTGCCGGCGGGTCACCTCCATCTTCTGGGTGTCCACCTTGAGCAGTTCACCGCTGAACTCGCAGGACACGATGAAGTAGCGGCCGTCGATCGAGAAGTCGGCATGGTTGACGCCGGAGCAGCTCACCGGCACGGACTTCGCCACCTTCATGGTGTGGGCGTCGCGGAAGACCAGCCTGCGGTCCTTGGACGCCATCACCACGGCGTACATGCCGTTGGGTGTGAAATACAGGTTGTAGGGATCGTGCACATCGACCGGCTCACCCGCCTTGCCGGTCCTCGGGTCGATGGGGGTCAGGGAGTTGCCGAGGTCGTTGTTGACCCAGAGTGTCTTCAGATCCCAGGAGGGCACGACGTGCTGGGGCTGTCGGCCGACCGGGATGGTCTCGATGACCTTGTACGTCGCGGGGTCGATGACGGACACGGTGTTGGAGTTGGTGTTGGGGACGTAGACGCGGGAGGGGAAGTCCCTGACCACGGGGGAGAGCCGGTCCGGGCGGTCGGCGGCGTAGAGGTTGTTCGGATCGAGCACCGGAGGCATGCCCGGCAGGGTCTGGACCGTCCTCTGCTGCTGCGCGGGCTTGACGGGGCTCTTGGACGGGTGGGTCTCGCCCTCGTGGGGGGATCCGATGCTGCATCCGGCCAGCGCGGCGAGTGCCGCACCGGCGATCAGCACGCGGGTGACGATCATGGGGTACATCAGCTCAGCAGCTCCGTGGCGGTCACCGCGGTGAGGCCGCGGCGGTCGAGTTCGTGCAGGAGGGCGGGGAAGGCGGTGACCGTGTCCACGTACCCGAGATGCAGGCTCACCACGGACCCGTTGCGGACCTCGTCGACGACTCTGCGGGTGATGGCGACGGCACCGGGCGAGGTGTAGTCGAACGAGTCGACGTCGTACGACAGGACGTGCGGGTAGCCGGCGAGGCCGGCCAGACGCGCGACGGCGTCGGTGGCGCGCGGGGCCCGGGAGGGGCGGAACCAGGTGCCGATGGAGCCGGTGAGCCGCCGCAGGCGGTCGGCGCACCCCCGGATCTCGGCGAGCGCCTCCGACTCGGACATGGTGTTGATGCCGAGGTGGTGCAGGGTGTGGTTGCCGAGGTCGTGACCGCCGTCGAGGAGGCGGCGGGCGACGTCGGGGTAGGCGTCGAGCCAGGTTCCGACCGCGAGCACGGTGACCTTCGCCCCCGCCCCCTCCGCAATGTCGAGGATCGACCGGGTGATGCCGGGGTCTCCCTCGCCGTGGAAGGTGAGCGCCACCCGAGGGCGGTCGCGCGGACCGTGGGTGATCTGGCCCGGCTGTTGCGGATAGGCGCGAGGCGGCGGCGCGGCGACCGAGGCGTGCGGGGTGTCGGTGGCGCGGGACGGCAGGGGCTGTTGTACGACGCCGCCGCTGGGGGCGCAGGCGCCGGCGAACGTACCGACGGCGAGTCCCGCGCCCGTGCGCAGCGCCGTGCGGCGGTCGGGCACCGTAGGCGCGGTGCCCGTCTCGTGGTCCGGCGAAGTGGAAGGGACGGGCGTGGTCACTCTCCCCATTTAAGGGCGAGATGCCACCAAAATCGGCGATTGGCCCGATGGGCGCGGGGCGGGTCGCATGTGCACACACCTTCACATCCGCCCACAAGCCCCGCACAGGTACCGTTGCGTGACCGAGCCCGGTGGTGGATCAGCCACCCTCATCCACGACAGTCGATCATGCGGCAGCCGCCCATTGATCCGGGCACAGGTTCGTCGCAGATGCCGCGGGCACACACCCCCATTCCGTTCCGTGGCAGCCGATGAAGCCCTGGCCGCCCGGCGGCCGGGGGCTTCCGGCATGGGGACCCCGCCGCCCCGCGCGTGGCTCGGCCGGTAGGGGATCAGTGTTCGGCGACCCGCATCTCGAACCAGGTCGTCTTGCCGCGCGGCAGCAGGTCGACGCCCCAGCGGTCGGAAAGCTTGTCGACCAGGAAAAGGCCCCGGCCACTCACGTCCAGCTCCTGAACCGGCATCAGACAGGGCAGACCCCGGGAGGGATCGCGGACCTCGACACGGATCCAGCCCCGGCGCCGGCGCATGCGTAATCCGAACACGCGTGCCCCGGTGTGCCGAACGGCGTTGCCGACGAGTTCGGAGACGAGCAGAACCGCGTCCTCGGTCATCCTCGGGGTGAGCCCCCAGTGCCGCAGAATCACGACCTGGGTGAGCCGTCGCGCGGTGGCGGCGGATTCGGGCCGCGACGGCAGCGGCACCTCCGCCTCCGTGGGGTTCCCGAACAACTCCAGCGCCTTGTGCGCCCGTTCGTCCTCGATCGCCGGCGACCAGCGTGCCGCGGTTGCACTCCCGTGCCGCCGCGGCTGTTCGACACCCTCCAGCCCCGCCATGGACCCATCATGGCCGCCCAGAGGGCCCTCCGGGGCAGTTACGGCGGAATACGCCCCCCGGAAACACACATTCCACACCATTCGCCCGACATATGCCAGATGCAATCCGGAGCCGCCCGCACCCCGACTGACCTGCAAGAACAGGCCAGTCGGGGCAATCGCCGGATACTCTCACCATGACGGCCTTAAGGTTGCCTTAAGGCTGCGATAAATCACCCATCGCGGGACACCGGGTGAGACATGGCGTCAACTGCAAGGGGATCAGGGCGATTTCCTGAATATGTCTCATCCCGGGCTGTGAAGTCACCTGTCCCGCACGGACAGTGACGGACGGTTCAGACGAACTTCGCCTTGCCCGGCCCCTCTTCCACGAAGCTGCGCATCCCGCGCTCACGGTCCTCGGTCGCGAACAGGCCCGCGAACCAGGTCCGCTCCACCGCGAGGCCCGTTTCGATGTCCGTCTCCAGGCCCGTGTCGACGGCCTCCTTGGCGGCGCGCAGCGCGATCGCCGGGCCCTGGGCGAGTTTCGCCGCCCAGGTGTGCGCCTCGGCGTACACGTCGTCGGCCGGCACCACCCGGTCGACCAGGCCCAGCCTCAGCGCTTCGTCCGCCTTCACCATGCGGCCCGTGAAAATCAGGTCCTTGGCCCTGGACGGACCGATCAGACGCGCAAGGCGCTGGGTGCCTCCGGCACCGGGGATCAGGCCGAGCAGAATCTCGGGCTGTCCCAGCTTCGCGTTCTCGGCGGCGATGCGGTAGTCCGCGCACAGCGCCAGCTCGCAACCCCCACCCAGGGCGTAGCCCGTGACGGCGGCGACGACCGGCTTGGGGATGCGGGCGATGGTGGTGAAGGATTCCTGCAGGGCGCGGGAGCGCAGGACCATCGCGGCGTGGTCCATGCCCTGCATCTCCTTGATGTCCGCGCCCGCCGCGAACACCTTCTCCCCGCCGTGGATGATCACGGCGCGCACGTCCTCGCGGCGCGTGACCTCCTCGGCGAGTTCCTTGAGTCGGTCCTGGGTGGCGACGTCCAGCGCGTTCATGGGCGGGCGGTCCAGACGGAGGGTGCCCACGCCCTCGGCGACTTCGAGATGCACAGTCATGCAGGAAGGTTAACGGGCACTAACGACGACGGGCCCGGTGCGCTCGCTCACAGCGGCACACCGGGCCCGGGTCACCGGATCGGGCCTACTTGATCCATTCGGCCCAGGGCATGTTCCAGCCGTTGAGCCCGTTGTCGGGGGCGACCGTCCTGTCGTCGGAGTTCTTCACGACGACGACGTCGCCGATCATCGAGTTGTTGTAGAACCAGGCGGCCGGCACGGACTTCTCGTAGCCGCCGCGCACGTCGCGCAGGCCCACGCAGCCGTGGCTCGCGTTGTAGTTGCCGAAGGCGCCGCCGCCCCAGTAGTTGCCGTGGATGAAGGTGCCGGAGTCGGTCAGGCGCTGGGCGTGCGGCACGTCCTTGATGTCGTACTCGCCGCCGTAGCCGACGGTCTCGCCGTTCATCCGGGTCACGACCAGGCGCTCGCTGATGACCATCTGGCCGTTCCAGGTGTCGTAGCCCGGCTTCCCGGTGGTCACCGGCAGGGTCTTGACGACCTTGCCGTCACGCTTGACGACCATCTTGTGGGTCTTGGCGTCGACGGTGGAGACCTGGCTGCGGCCGATGGTGAAGCTCACGGTCTTGGCCTGCTTGCCGTAGACGCCCGGGCGGCCCTCGACGCCGTCGAGGTTGAGGCGCACGGTGACCTTGGTGCCGGCCTTCCAGTAGTTCTCGGGCCGGAAGTCGAGGCGGTCGTTGCCGAACCAGTGGCCGCGGACGTCGACGGGCGGGTCGGACTTGACGGTGACGGCCTTCTCGACGTCGGACGGGTGGGTGATGCCACGGGTGAACCGGATCGAGAACGGCATACCGACGCCGACGGTGGAACCGTCCTCCGGCCTGAAGTTGCCGATGAAGGTGTTCTTGGGGGTGAGCGTGGTGAAGGAGGACTCCTCCGCGGCGGTGAGACCCGCGGAGTCCTTGGCGACCGCGTGGACCTTGTACGTGGTGGCGGCGGCGAGGTGCGTGGACGGAGTCCAGGTGGCGCCTCCGCCGGTTATCGACCCGGCGACCTCGTTGCCCTTGGAGTCCTCGACCGTGACCTCGGTCAACTTGCCCTTGGCGGCCGTCACTTTGAGGGCACCGCTGGTGTCCACGGCCTTGGCCCCGTTCTTCGGGGCTATGGTCACGACGGCCTGCGACTGCTTGCCGGCGGTCTTGCCGGCGTCGTCGACCTTGGCGCCCCCCGCCCCCGCGCCGGAACCCCCGCCTCCACCGCACGCGGTGGCGGTGAGCAGGAGAGCACCGCATATCAGCGCCACAACCCCGGTCCGCCCACGCACCCGCGCACCAACCGACGCCCCCGATATCGGTCGCCCGTTCAATTGTTTCTCCCCTCGCACGGCCTGTTGAGGCCCGCACTCCAGCGCGACCCGCGCGCGCATTTTGCAAATTAATCACACCCCCTGCCCCGATGACTCCCCGCGATTGTCACTGTTCAGTCCCAAATCGGGACCGCGCGCGGGCGCATCGCGTCCGCTGGTCGTGCACCCCCGTGTGCCCCCGTGCGGCACTACCGCACCGCGCTGCCCGACTTCCACTCGCTCCAGCTCATGTTCCACCCTCCGAGCCCGTTGTCGGGAGCCACCTTCTTGTCATCGCTGTGGACGACCTCGACGACGTCGCCGATGAGACTTCGGTCGAAGAACCAGCCCGCGGGGGTGTCGGATCGGCCGCCCTTGACGTCCTTCAGGCCGACGCACCCGTGGCTGACGTTGACGCGCCCGGGTGCGTCGGGTGCCCAGTAGTTGCCGTGGACGAAGGTTCCCGACTCGGTCAGGCGCATGGCGTGCGGGACGTCGGGGATGTCGTACTCGCCGCCGAAGCCGACCGTTCGGCTGTTCATGCGGGTGACCTCGAGCATCTCCATGACCACCATCCTTCCGTTGTACGTGGTGGTCCTGGGGGCGCCCGCGGTGATCGGCACGGTGGCGATCACCTTGCCGTCGCGGCGGACCTTCATGATGTGCGCGGCCGCGTCCACGAGCGAGACCTGACTGCGCCCGACGGTGAACGAGACGTTCTTGTACTGCAGTCCGTACACCCCGGGCGCACCCTCCACGTCCCGAAGCCGCAGCGCGACGGTCACCCTCGTGCCGGGTCTCCAGTACTGCCGGGGCCGGAAGTCGAGGCGCTTGCCCCCGAACCAGTGGGGACGGATCTCCACGGCCGGCCGGGCGGTCACACGGATCGCGCGCTCGACCGCGGCACGATTCTCGATCCGCCGGTTGAACTGCACGGACACGATCATTCCGGTGCCCACGGTCGCGTGGTTCTCCGGCATGAGATACCCGATGAAGCGCTCGTCGGGGACGAACGTGGTGAAGGTGGCGTGACGGGCCACCCGGCGGCCGTCACCGTCGAGCGCCACCGCGTCGATCGTGTACTTGGCGGCGAGGACCAGCCGGGGGCCGTCGGGCCTCCAGAGGGTCTCGTCGGCGGAGAGATGCCCGGGCACCGGAAAGTCCTGACCGTCCTGGGACCCGACGACGGTCACCGACTCGAGGCGGCCGCTCGGCACCCGGACCCGCAGCCGCCCCCCGGCATGCACATCCTTGCTGCCGTCGTCGGGGGTGACGCGGATGAAGTCGTCGGGCGCGGCCGGCCTGCCGAACACGTCGCCGACCCCGTGCGCGGTGCAGCCGGCCAGAAGGACCACCCAGGTCAGTGCCGCGGCCAGGACGGCCCCTGCGCGCCGTGCGCGCGTCTGTACGTGCATCACGACGATCCCAACGACCCAGCCCCTCCTGGGGAAACGTGAGTGCGAGCCAAGCTCTGGGCAGAACAGGGGGAGGACGACGCGACGACGAGCCGCGCCCGTGAGCCGCAGGGGCGCGTCGGAAGCGAGCAAGCCAGGAGAGGGCGGGACGCCGTGCGCCCTTTTCCATGTCGTCCACCGAGCCGCGGGAGGCATAAAGGTGTCGAGCGCAGCCGAGCGGGAGGCAGTGCAGGAGGAGCGGGCGGACGAGGGGCGGTCCGTGCGCCCGGCCGCCGTGCTGAACGGCAGTCGGCGCCTGCTGCCGCCGGTACCCGTGTGGCCGGGAGCGCCCACACCGCTGGGGGCGCGGTTCCGCGCGGGCCCGGACGGTGTCGTGGGCACCAACTTCGCGCTCTGGGCGGGTGGCGCCGAGGCGGTCGAACTGTGCCTGTTCGACGGGGTGGGCGCCGAGAGCCGCGAGACGCGGGTGCGGCTCACCGAGCTGACCCACGAGATCTGGCACGGCTTCGTGCCGGGCGTGATGCCCGGGCAGCGCTACGGCTACCGGGTGCACGGCCGTTGGGATCCGTGGACCGGCGCGCGGTGGAACCCGGCGAAGCTGCTCCTCGACCCCTACGCGCGTGCCGTGGACGGCGAGTTCGGCCTGCCGCCGGAGGCGTATGGGCATGTGCGGGACTGGCCCGACCAGCGTGTGGCGGACACCGTGCGCGACGAGCGCGATTCCGCGCCCCATGTGCCCAAGGGCGTGGTTGTGCACGATGACGACGACTGGGCCGACGACCGCCGCCCGAAGACGCCGTGGGCGGACTCGGTGATCTACGAACTGCACGTCCGCGGCTTCACCCGGCTGCACCCGGACATCCCCGAGGAACTGCGCGGTACCTACGCCGGTCTGGCGCACCCCGCGGCCGTCGAGCACCTGGTGAAGCTGGGCGTGACGGCCGTGGAACTGCTGCCGGTGCACCAGTTCGCGCACGAGGACCACCTGCTGCGCCGCGGGCTGCGGAACTACTGGGGGTACAACTCGATCGGCTACTTCGCCCCGCACGCGGGCTACGCGTCCTCCGGCACGACGGGCCAGCAGGTCGGCGAGTTCAAGCGGATGGTGCGGGCACTGCACGCGGCGGGGATCGAGGTCATCCTGGACGTCGTCTACAACCACACGGCGGAGGCGGACCAGCTCGGCCCGATGCTGTCCCTGAAGGGTATCGACAACCGCGGCTACTACCGCCTGCAGCCGGACGCCCGCCGGTACGCCGACTACACGGGCTGCGGAAACACGCTGCACGTGGTGCAGCCGCACGTCCTGCGGCTGATCACGGACTCCCTGCGCTACTGGGTGACCGAGATGGGTGTGGACGGCTTCCGCTTCGACCTCGCGGCGGCGCTCGCCAGGTCGATGCACGACGTCGACATGCTCTCCCCGTTCCTGGCGGTGATCGCCCAGGACCCGGTGCTGCACCGGGTGAAGCTGATCGCGGAGCCCTGGGACGTGGGTTCGGGCGGCTACCAGGTCGGCGCGTTCCCGCCCCTGTGGACGGAGTGGAACGACCGCTACCGCAATGCCGTACGGGACTTCTGGCGGGGTGCGCTGCCGGACGTGCGGGACCTGGGCTACCGCCTGTCGGGGTCGAGCGACCTGTACGCCTGGGGTGGCCGCCGGCCCTACGCATCGGTCAACTTCGTGACGGCGCACGACGGTTTCACCCTGCGCGATCTCGTGTCGTACGAGCGCAAGCACAACGAGGCCAACGGCGAGGGCAACCGCGACGGCTCCGACGACAACCGCTCCTGGAACTGCGGCGCGGAGGGCGAGACGGACGACGAGCGCGTACGGGCCCTGCGGCGGCGGCAGTTGCGGAACCTGCTGACCACACTGCTGCTGTCGACGGGTGTCCCGATGCTGGTGGCCGGCGACGAGATGGGCCGCACCCAGCGCGGCAACAACAACGCCTACTGCCAGGACAACGAGATCGGCTGGGTGGACTGGAGCCTGCTTCAGGACCCGGGCTGGCGGGCGCTGTTCGACCTCACCTCGCGTCTGATCGAGTTGCGCCACCACCATCCGGTGCTGCGCCGCCGGGCGTTCTTCTCCGGGCGGGCCCATTCGGCGGACGGCCTCAGGGACCTGGCGTGGTTCACGGCCCGCGGGGCGGAGATGACGGAACGCGACTGGTACGCGCCCGCGGCCACCCTGGGCATGTACCTCTCCGGCCGGGACATTCCGGGCCGGGGCTCCCGGGGCGCACCGGTGATGGACGACAGCTTCCTCGCGGTGCTGCACGCCGGGGACCGCCCGGCCGCCTTCGTGCTGCCGGGGCCGCCGTGGGCGCAGCGGTACGAACTGGTCGTGGACACCTCCCGCGAGGGACAGACCCGGCCACCGGCGACGGTGCACGGGTCGGGCACGACGGTCACGGTGCCTGCGCGGGCGGTACTGCTGCTGCGGGTCGCGGACTGAGGGCGCCCCCGCGACGCCGGGTGGATCGGAAGGGATGCGTGGTCATGGACCGAGGGTCCCGGCCGGGATCGGTCCGGCGCATCGGCCGTCGCGTACCAAGGTGCATCCGCCGATCGGCTGATGCCGGTCCACGACCCCATCGGCCGACGGGTTCGTAGGACCCCTCGGACCCGAAGGTCCTAGGAGCAGCAGCGGATCCGGGTCCGGCCAAAACTCGGTGGGCACTGTCAGTGCCGGTCCGTAGGCTCGCCGTTGATGCCCACACAACGTGTAACGCCCAAGGACCGTTCCGCCGTCCGCGGTCTGCTGCGTCTGTGGCCGTATGTGCGGCCGGTGCGGGCGCGGCTGTTCACCGCTGCGTTCGTCGCGATCGTAGCGTCGTGCGTCGGCCTGGTGATCCCGCTCGTCCTGAAGTGGATGGTGGACGGGCCGGTGGCCGACCGGGATCCGGCCGGCGTATGGCTCGGGGCGCTGTATCTGCTGCTGCTCGGGATCGCCGAGGCCGTGCTGTTCGGAATACGGCGGTGGCTGGTGGCGCGGCCGCTGTCCCGGGTGGAGGCGGACATGCGGGCGGATCTGTACCGGCATCTGCAACGGCTGCCGATCGCCTTCCACGACCGCTGGGCCTCGGGACAGCTGCTGTCGCGGGGCACGACGGATCTGATGCTACTGCGCATGTTCCTCGCCTTCCCGCTGACGTTCTTGCTGGTCAACGCCGTAACCATCCTCGTGGGCGTGATCATCATGCTGCTGCAGGACTGGGCGCTCGGACTGGTCATCCTGGGGCCGGCCATCCCGGTCATGGTCATGTGCGCGGTCTTCGAGCGGCGGTACGCGCAGGTGGCGCGGCGTGCGCAGGACCAGGTGGGCGATCTGACCACCGTGGTCGAGGAGAGCGTGCTGGGGATCCGGATCATCAAGGGGTTCGGGCGCCACCGTACTCAGGCGCGGGCGTTCGGTGAGCTGTCGCGGACGTTGCGCGGCACGGAGCTGGAGAAGGCGCGGCTGCTCGCGTCGATCTGGGCGGTCATCGTCACGCTGCCGGAGGTGGCGATCGGGGCGGCGCTGGTGCTGGGCACCGTGCGGGTGGCGAACGGTGACCTCTCGGCGGGGACCCTGGTCGCCTTCCTGTCCACGGCACTCGCGTTGCGCTGGCCCGTCGACTCGATCGGGTTCCTGCTGGCGATGAGCCAGGAGGCCGCGACGGCCACGGAGCGGTTCTTCGAAGTCATGGACGAGGAGCCGGAATCGGCACGGACCGCGGCGCCGGACAGCCGGTCACCGGGGTCCGACGAGGGTGGGCTCCGGTTCCATGGCGTCCGGTTCCGCTACCCCGACGCCTCCTCCGGCTCGCCCCCCGTCCTCGACCGCATCGACCTCCACATCCGCCCCGGCGAGACGATGGCGCTCGTCGGTGCCACCGGCAGTGGGAAGACCACGCTCACCGCGCTCATCCCCCGGCTGCACGAGCTGACCTCGGGTCGTATCACGCTGGACGGCGAGGACATCACGGCCATGTCCCGCGAGGAGCTGCGCTCGAAGGTGGCCGTCGCCTTCGAGGAGCCCACGCTCTTCTCGGCCACCGTCGGCGACAACGTTCTCATGGGCGCCCCGGGCACGGCGGGCGAGCGGGAGCTCGAACGTGCCCTCGGCATCGCCCAGGCCGAGTTCGTTCCCGCCCTTCCGCAGGGCGCGCAGACCCAGGTCGGCGAGCAGGGGCTCAGTCTCTCCGGCGGCCAGCGGCAGCGCCTCGCGCTGGCCCGCGCGGTCGTCGGCAGCCCCCGCTTCCTCGTGCTCGACGACCCCCTCTCCGCCCTGGACGTGCACACGGAGGCCGCGGTCGAGGCGGCCCTGCGCCGGGTGCTCGCCGGGACCACCGCCCTGGTCGTGGCGCACCGCCCCTCGACCGTGCTGCTCGCCGACCGCGTCGCCCTGCTCTCCGGCGGCCGCATCGCCGCCGTCGGCACCCACCAGGAACTGCTGCGCAGGAACGCCGAGTACGCCCATCTGATGTCCGGAGACTCCGAGGACCACGAGGAGGCCCGATGACGGCGCCCACGGCCACCGCGCCGAACAACAAGGACAACGGGAAGGACGAGGACGCACCCCAGGGCCGTCCCGCACCGCCGCCCGATGCCTTGGACGACCCCTTCGACCGCGACGCCCTCCCCACACCTCCGGGTGCCACGACGGCACTGCTGCGCTCGCTCCTCGCCCCGCTCAGGGCGAGGGTCGTGCTGGCCTGTGTGCTGCTCCTGCTCCAGCAGGCCGCGGTACAGGTGGGCCCGCTGCTGGTGGCGTACGCCATCGACCGCGCCGTGCCGGCGTTCCGGCACGGCGACCACGGTCCGCTGACCGCAGTGGCGGCCGCCTACCTCCTGTCCGCCGCGGCCTCCGGCGGGCTCCAGTACGCGTTCATCGTCGCCTCCGCCCGCGTCAGTCAGGACGGTCTCCTCGATCTGCGCGGCCGGATCTTCCGCCACGCACAGGCGCTGAGCATCGACTTCCACGAGCGCTACACCTCGGGCCGGCTCATCTCCCGCTCCACGACGGACGTCGAGTCGCTGCGCGAACTGCTCAGCGAGGGTCTGCAGGAACTGGTCACGGTCATCCTGTCGTTCGTCTACATCTCGGTGATGCTGCTGTGGCTGGACCTCGACCTGGGCGCGGTGGCCGTGGCGTCCCTGGTGCCGCTGTACTGGCTCGTACGGCTCTACCAGCGCCGGGCGGGCCGCATCTTCCGCCGCCGCTCGACCGCGATCGCGGCGGTGATCGTGAAGTTCGCGGAGACGATGAACGGCATCCGGCCGGTGCGGGCGTTCCGCCGCGAGAAGGCCAACGACGCCGCCTTCCGCGTCCTCAACCAGCGGCATGCGCGGACCAACGGCGACGCGCTCCTGGAGATGGCCCGCTATGTCACCGGCTCCCGGCTGGTAGCCAACACGGCGGTGGCCGGAATCGTGCTGTGGGGCGCCTACCGGGTCGCCGAGGGCTCGCTGGCGCTGGGCGTGCTGGCCGCCGCGGTTCTGTATCTGCGACGTCTGTACGATCCCATCGACCGGCTCGGCATGTTCCTCAACGCCTATCAGTCGGCGGCGGCCTCGCTGGAAAAGATCTCGGGGCTGCTGGCGCAGACTCCGTCGGTGCCCGAACCGCCCGCGCCCGCACAGCTCCCGCCGCTCGAAGGCGAGCACCCGGGGCGTGAAGTCGTGTTCGAGGACGTGCGCTTCGCCTACCGCACGGGCGACGAGGTGCTCCCCCGCTTCTCCCTGACCCTGCCCGCCGGCCGGACGGTCGCGGTCGTCGGCGCGACCGGCGCCGGAAAGTCGACGCTGGCCAAGCTGCTCGCCCGCTTCTACGACCCCTCCGACGGCCGGGTCCTGCTGGACGGCGTGGACCTGCGCGACCTCGGCCCGGCCGAGTTGCGGCGCGGGGTGGTGATGGTGACCCAGGAGGCGTTCCTGTTCTCGGGCACGGTCGCCGACAACATCGCGATCGGCCGCCCCGACGCGTCCCGCGAGGAGATCGAACAGGCGGCCAAGGTCATCGGCGCGCACGATTTCATCAGCGCACTGCCCGAGGGCTACGACACCGACGTACGCAAGCGCGGCGGCCGGATCTCGGCCGGTCAGCGGCAACTCGTCGCATTCGCCCGAGCGTTGCTCGCCGACCCGGCGGTCCTGATCCTCGACGAGGCGACCAGCTCCCTGGACATCCCGGGCGAACGGGCCGTCCAGCGGGCGATGGTGACGGTGCTGCGGGGGCGTACGGCCGTGGTGATCGCCCACCGGTTGTCGACGGTGGAGATCGCGGACCGGGTGCTGGTCATGGAGGACGGCCGTATCGTCGAGGACGGCAGCCCGGCCGCGCTGATCGCGGGAACGGGCCGGTTCGCGGACCTGCACCGGGCCTGGCGGGACAGTCTGGCGTGAGGGGCGTCGACGCGTACGAGGATCCCGGGACGCCCGACCGCCGCGGGGGCTGGTGGTACCTGTGGTGGCTGGTGACCCGTCAGCCGCGCCGGTGCGCCGCCGGGGCGTTGCTGGGCAGTGCGTGGATGGTGCTGCTGGCCGCGACACCGTATCTGATGTCCCGCGCGATCGACGACGGTCTGGAGCCGGGCGACATGGGCGCGCTGTGCGGGTGGACCGTCGCGCTATTTCTGGTGGGGGCGTTCAACGCCTGGCTGAGCATCATGCGGCACCGCACGATGACCCGGGTGCGGATGGACGCCAACTTCCGCACGGTGAAGGTCGTGCTGGGGCAGGCCGTGCGGCTCGGGGCGGCGCTGCCCGGGCGGGTCGGGGCCGGGGAGGTGGTCACGATCGGAGTGGGCGACGTACAGACGATCAGCCAGTCCCTGACCTTCGTCGGACCGGGTGTCGGGGCGGTCGTCGCCTATACGGTGGTCGCCGGTCTGCTGCTGTCGGTCTCCGTGCAGCTCGCCGTGGTGGTCCTGCTCGGTGTCCCCCTGATCGCCCTGCTGGTCGGACCGCTGACGGTGCGGCTGCAGGGGGCTGAGACACGGTACCGGGAGCGGCAGGGCGTGCTGACCGCACGGATCGGCGACCTCGCGGGCGGCCTGCGCGTCCTCAACGGCCTCGGCGGCAAAGGTCTGTTCGCCGACGCCTTCCGCCAGGACTCGCAACGACTGCGGGAGCAGGGGTACCGGGTCGGGGCGGTGACGAGCTGGATCCAGGCGCTGGGGGTGGGGCTGCCGACGCTGTTCCTCGCGACGGTGACCTGGCTGGCGGCCCGGCTGGCCGCGCGCGGCGACATCACCGTGGGGGAGCTCGTTTCGGTGTACGGCTATGTCGCGGTCCTGGTCGGTCCGGTGGCGTTCTTCATCGAGTGCGGCTACCAGCTCAGCCGGGGCGTGGTGGCCGCCCGCCGCGTCGTGCGGCTGCTGAACTTCGAGCCCGTGGCGGACGACGACGGCGCGGACGCTCCCGCGGAGCCGTCGGCCCTGCACGACCCGGAGTCCGGGGTGCGGGTGCCTCCGGGGCGGCTGACCGCGCTGGCCGCCGCCCGCCCCGCCGACGCCGCGGCCGTCGTCGACCGGCTGGGCCGCTACGCCCCGTCGGCGGCGACCTGGGGCGGTGTCCGGCTGGACGCGATCGCCCTGCCGCGGGTGCGTGAACGGATCCTGGTCGCCGACCACGAGGCCGATCTGTTCGCAGGCCCGCTCCGCGAGCTGGTGTGCGGACGCCGGGACCGCGACGAGCGGACCGTCGAGCGTGCGGTGCACGCGGCCGCCGCCGACGACATCGTGCTGGGCCTGCCCGAGGGCCTCGACGCGTATGTGACCGCTCAGGGCCGCAGCCTCTCCGGCGGCCAGCGCCAGCGCGTACGGCTGGTGCGCGCGCTGCTCACCGACCCCGAGGTGCTGCTGGCGGTCGAGCCCACCTCGGCGCTCGACGCCCACACCGAGGCGACGGTGGCCGACCGGCTGCGCGCGGCCCGCAGCGGCCGTACCACCGTCGTCACCACCACCTCGCCGCTCGTGCTGGACCGTGCGGACACCGTGCACTTCCTGGTCGACGGAAAGGTCGCGGCCACCGGCAGCCATCGTGAACTCCTCGCGGCGGACCCCGCTTACCGGGCGCTGGTGGCACGGGACGCGGACGCCGAGGAGGCCGTGCGATGACCGCCGTGGGCCGACTGCCGGTGGCCGAGCCGGTGGATGTGCGGCGCGCCGCCGCACGGCTGGTACGGGCCGACACGGCGGCCTTCGCCACGGCGCTGGCCCTGAACGCGGCGGCCGCCGGCGCCGGGCTCGCCGGGCCGTGGCTGGTCGGTCGCATCATCGACGAGGTCAGTGCCGGACACGGCGTCGGTAGCGTGGACCGGATGGCGCTCGCCATCCTGCTGTGCTCGCTGGCGCAGCTGCTGCTGGCCCGCTGGGCCCGGTACGTGGGGCACCGCTTCGGGGAGCGGACCCTGGCGCGGGTGCGCGAGGAGTTCGTCGACCGGGCCCTGGCGCTGCCCGCGTCCGTGGTGGAACGGGCCGGCACCGGCGATCTGACGGCTCGTGGCACCGCCGACGTGGCCGCCGTCGGCACCACTCTGCGCGACGCCGGTCCCGAGCTGCTCATCAACACCGTCCACGCGGTGTTCGTGCTCGGCGCGGTGTTCGTGCTCGATCCTCTGCTGGGCGCCGTCGGGATCCTCGGGCTCGTGCCCGTCTGGTTCGCGCTGCGCTGGTATCTGCGCCGTGCCCGGGACGGGTATCTCGCCGAGGGCGCGGCGACCTCGGAGGTCGCGGAGATCCTCGCGGCCACCGCGTCCGGCGCCCGTACGGTCGAGGCGTTCCGGCTCCAGGAGCGGCGGACCGCCGCGAGCCGGGAGGCGGTGGAGACCTCCCGGCGCACCCGGCTGTACACGCTCTACCTGCGCACCGTGTTCTTCCCGGTGGTGGAGGTGTCGTACATCCTCCCGGTCGCGGGGGTGCTGCTGGTCGGCGGGGTGCTGCACGCGCACGGGGCCATGAGCCTCGGGGCGGTGGTGGCGGCCGCGCTCTATCTGCGGCAGTTCGCCGAACCGCTCGACCAGATCCTGGTGCGCGTCGAACAGTTGCAGAGCAGCGGCGCCTCCTTCGCCCGGGTGGAGGGGCTGGCCCGGGCCCCGCGCTCCGCGCCGGACGGCGACGGTCCCGGCCCGGCGGACGACCGGATCGATGTGTGCGGGGTGCGTTACTCCTACGACCGCGGAGGCGAGGTGCTGCGCGGCGTGGACCTCACCGTGCGGCCCGGGGAACGACTGGCGGTCGTCGGCCCCTCCGGTGCCGGGAAGACCACGCTGAGCAGACTGCTGGCCGGCATCGACGCGCCCGGCGCGGGCTCGGTGACGGTCGGCGGGGTGCCGATCACCGGTCTCGGTCCCGAGCGGTTGCGCCGCCAGGTCGTCCTGGTGACCCAGGAGCACCACGTCTTCCTGGGCACGGTCCGCGACAATCTGCGGATCGCCGAGCCGTCCGCCACGGACGAGCGGCTGTGGACCGCGCTCGCCGCCGTCGGCGCCGACGGCTGGGTACGGGAGCTGCCCGAGGGCCTGGACACCCCGTTGGGGGCGGACGGACTTCCCCAGGGCCCCTTCGGCGGCCGACCCGGAGGGATCCTTGCCACGGACGGCTCCCAGGCACAGCAACTCGCCCTGGCCCGGGTGGTCCTGGCGGATCCGCACACCCTGATCCTCGACGAGGCGACAGCGCTCCTGGACCCGACGACCGCCCGCCACACCGAGCGTGCGCTGGCCGCGGTGCTGAAAGGCCGAACCGTCATCGCCATCGCGCACCGGCTGCACACCGCGCACGACGCGGACCGTGTGGCCGTGATGGAGGACGGCCGGCTGACCGAACTCGGCCCGCACGACGATCTGGTGGCGGCCGACGGAGCGTACGCCGCGCTGTGGCGCTCCTGGCACGGCGAGCGGACGTCGCCTTCCTGAGGGGAGTCCGTACACCGGGGTCAGCCGAACAGTCCGTATACCGAACGTGACCTCCTGCCCAACGAACGATTTCCGGTCAAGTTGTTGACGCGCTCCTGACAGAAGGCGCACTCGCCTGGCACGCTTCCCACGGCCGCTTCACGGCAACCCCACAGTCTCGCCGCTGCGGTGGCCCGTCACCTTCATGCACCTGGTTCCGCGTTCCGCATGTTCTGCCCGGACGGCTGACCGACCGTCCGGTCTCCCCTGGCCGCGCGACCCGCGGCCACGCAGAAGGAGTCAGTGTTGAGAAGCAGTTCCTCTCGCAGACGCACCTCCCACACCCCCACTCGCAGCGCCGCCGCCTTCGCCCTCGTCGGGGTCTGCGCCCTGCTGGCAGCCGCCGTCCAGTCCGGCGCCGCGAGCGCCGCCGCCCCGGCCACCCTTGCCGCCGGAAAGATCAACCCCGCGCACGCGGCGCTGAAGCTCTCCCCCTCGCAGCGCGCCGAGCTGATCCGCGACGCCGACGCGGCGACGGCGGACACCGCCCGGGCGATAGGCCTCGGCGCCCAGGAGAAGCTGGTCGTCCGTGACGTCGTCAAGGACGGCGACGGCACACTCCACACGCGCTACGAGCGCACCTACGCCGGGCTCCCGGTCCTCGGCGGCGACCTGGTCGTCGACACGGCCGCGTCGGGGCAGACCGAGCAGGTCGTCAAGGCGACCCAGGCCACCGTCAAGGTCGCCTCGCTCACGCCTGCCGTCTCCGCCTCGACGGCGGAGAAGCAGGCGCTGTCCGTCGCCCGGGCGGCGGGGTCGAAGCAGACCGGCGCCGACAGCGCGCCCCGCAAGGTGGTCTGGGCGGCGAGCGGCAAGCCCACCCTCGCGTACGAGACGGTGATCGGTGGCTTCCAGGACGACGGGACGCCGAACGAACTGCATGTCATCAGCGACGCCGCGACCGGCAAGGAGCTCTTCCGGTACCAGGGCGTCAAGAACGGCATCGGCAACACCCAGTACAGCGGACAGGTCACGCTGACCACCACGCAGTCGGGCTCGACGTACACGCTGAACGACGGCTCGCGCGGGGGCCACAAGACGTACAACCTCAACCGCGGCACGTCCGGCACCGGCACGCTGTTCTCGCAGTCGAACGACACCTGGGGCAACGGCACCACGTCGAACGCCGCGACCGCGGGCGCCGACGCCCACTTCGGCGCCGCGACCACCTGGGACTTCTACAAGAGCACCTTCGGCCGCAGCGGCATCAGGAACGACGGCAAGGCGGCCTACTCCCGCGTGCACTACGGCAACTCCTACGTGAACGCGTTCTGGGACGACAGCTGCTTCTGCATGACCTACGGCGACGGCTCGGGCAACGCCGACCCGCTGACGTCCCTGGATGTGGCCGGCCACGAGATGAGCCACGGTGTCACCTCCAACACCGCGGGCCTGAACTACTCCGGCGAGTCCGGCGGCCTCAACGAGGCCACCTCCGACATCTTCGGCACCGGTGTGGAGTTCTACGCGAACAACTCGTCCGACCCGGGCGACTACCTCATCGGCGAGAAGATCGACATCAACGGCAACGGCACCCCGCTGCGCTACATGGACAAACCCAGCAAGGACGGCGCGTCCAAGGACAACTGGTACTCGGGGATCGGATCGGTCGACGTGCACTACTCGTCGGGCCCCGCCAACCACTTCTTCTACCTGCTCAGCGAGGGCAGCGGCGCCAAGGTCATCAACGGCGTGAGCTACAACTCGCCGACCGCGGACGGCCTCCCGGTCACCGGCATCGGCCGCGACAAGGCGCTGCAGATCTGGTACCGCGCGCTCACCACCAAGTTCACCTCGACCACCAACTACGCGGCGGCCCGCACCGGCACACTCGCGGCGGCGGGTGAGCTGTACGGCACCACGAGCGCCGAGTACAAGGCGGTGCAGGACGCGTGGGCCGCGGTCGCGGTCGGTTCCCGCTCCGGCGGTGGCGGCACCTCGTACGAGAGCACGACCCCGGTGTCCATTCCGGACAACGGCCCCGCTGTCACCTCGTCGATCACCGTCTCGGGCAGGACCGGAAACGCACCGAGCAACCTCCAGGTGACCGTCGACATCACACACACCTGGCGGGGCGACCTGGTCATCGACCTGGTGGGCCCCTCGGGCACCACGTACCGCCTGAAGAACTTCAGCTCGTCCGACTCCGCGGACAACGTGCAGGCCACCTACACGGTCAACGCCTCGGCACAAACGGCCAACGGGACCTGGAAGCTGAAGGTCCAGGACCAGGCGGCGCAGGACGTCGGCAGGATCAACAGCTGGAAGCTGACCTTCCCGTAAACCGCTCTGCCGAGCGACACGGACAGGGCGCCGTCCGGGGGTTCGAGCCCCTCGGGCGGCGCCCGTTCCGTCGTGAAGGACGCCGACGGAACGGTCCACACGCCCTACGAGCGCACCTACGCCGGTCTTCCGGTCCTCGGCGGCGATCTGATCGTCCACGAGTCGAAGTCCGGCACGACCGAGAGCGTGACCAGAGCGACGCAGGCGCCCGTCAAGGTGAACCAGTACGCAGATAGGACACGGCGGCCCCCGGCGCGAAGGCGTCGCCGGGGGCCGTCCTACGCTGGGCTCATGTCGTTCACGTACGAGGATGTGGGTGCGACCCGCAAGCCCGGCCACTGCCCCGAGGGCTTCCGTCCCCTGCACGTTCGCACGCGGATCGGCGAGGGCCACGAGGTGTTCCACCGGGCGGCCGAGGCGCTCCTCACCTGGGAGATGCACCGGGCGCTGGGCGTCGGCGTCACCGCGACCGAGGACCGAGCCGCCACCGGGGTCGATGTCACCATCACGCTCGCCGGTGTGATCAAGGCCCCCTGCCGGGTGGTCTGGACGGTCGAGGAACACCGCCGGGTGGGCTGGGCGTACGGAACGCTGCCGGGCCACCCGGAGTGCGGCGAGGAGTCCTTCGTCGTGGACCGCACCGGAGACGGCACGGTCTGGCTGACGATCACGGCCTTCAGCCGCCCGGCCAAGTGGTACACGAGGGCGGGCGGCCCGGCCGCGCGGGGCCTTCAGCACGCCTACGCACGACGGTGCGGTGCGGCGCTGCGGAAGCTGTGCGAGGAGGAGTCCCCCTAGTGCGGCGGACCGGAAAGGTTCACCGGCAAACCTTTCCGGCCACAGCACTAGCGCACCGGCGAGGACGAACCCGGCCGGCCCGTACCCCCGCTCAGCGCATCAGCACCCCGGCCTCCTCCCCCGCCTCCTCCGACGGCACGGCCACCAGGCCCAGCTCCGCACCGGACGCCAGCAGGCGATGCGCCGGCAGGATCCGCACGGTGTAGCCGTACGGCCCGGTCCGGTCCAGCGCCAGCGGCCCCTCGTACACCCAGCGGCCGTCCGGGTCAGGTCCGCCCGCCGGCTTCAGCGCCGTCGCCGTGACGTCCGCGAGGCGGTCGTCCGAGTCGACGCGGCCCGACACCGCCTGGACCTCCACGTCACCGGGCGCCAGCTCGCCGAGGCCGACGCGGACCCGGAGCGCCAGCGTCGTGCCCAGCTCCGCCGTCGCCGATGCCGCCGACGTCTCGAGGTGGTCGACCGTGACACCCGGCCAGGCCGCTCGCACCCGGGCCTTCCACCCCGCCAGCTCCCGCGCCGCGTCCGGCCGCATCGCCCGGTGCGCGTGGGCCGCCGGGGTGTACAGGCGCTCCACGTACTCACGGACCATCCGCCCGGCCAGCACCTTCGGACCCAGGTTCATGAGCGTCCGGCGGACCATCTCGATCCAGCGGTCGGGCAGTCCGCCCTGGCCCCGCTCGTAGAAGCGCGGCGCCACCCGCTGCCCGAGCAGCTCGTACAGCGCATGCGCCTCCAGGTCGTCGCGCCTGTCCTCGTCCGTCCCCGCACCGTCGGCCGTGGGGATCGCCCAGCCGAAGTCCGGCTGGTACCACTCGTCCCACCACCCGTCCAGGACCGACAGGTTGAGGCCGCCGTTGAGTGCCGCCTTCATACCGCTGGTGCCACAGGCCTCCAGCGGGCGCAGGGGGTTGTTCAGCCACACGTCACAGCCCGGATAGAGCTTCTGCGCCATCGCCATGCCGTAGTCCGGGAGGAAGACGATGCGGTGACGCGCGCGCGGGTCGTCCGCGAACCGGACCAGCTCCTGGATCAGGCGCTTTCCGCCGTCGTCCGCCGGGTGCGCCTTCCCGGCCACCACGATCTGGATCGGGCGCTCCGGATGCAGCAGCAGTTCCATCAGCCGGTCCCGGTCTCGCAGCATCAGCGTCAGGCGCTTGTACGACGGCACACGCCGGGCGAACCCGATCGTCAGCACGTCGGGATCCAGCACTCCGTCGATCCAGCCGAGTTCGGCCGTCCCGGCACCCCGCTGCCGACAGGACGCGTACAGACGCTCCCGCACCTCCAGCACCAGCTGCTCGCGCAAGCCCCGGCGCAGGTCCCAGATCTCCTGGTCGGTGATCTCCTCGATCGCATCCCAGCGTTCGGGACCGCCGACCGTCATGGCGTCCGCGGTGCGCTCCGCGCCGATCTGCCGCGCCCCGAGCCGGAACACCTCCGGCGCCACCCAGGTCGGCGCGTGCACCCCGTTGGTCACGGACGTGATCGGAACCTCGTCGGGGTCGAAGCCCGGCCACAGACCCGAGAACATCTCCCGGCTGACGTTGCCGTGCAGCAGGGACACGCCGTTGGCGCGCTGGCCGAGCCTGAGTCCCATCACCGCCATGTTGAACAGATTGGGCTCGCCGCCCGGGTACGTCTCCATCCCGAGCTGCAGGATCCGTTCCACCTCGATCCGTGGCAGTTCCGCGTCCGGGCCGAAGTGCCGGGCCACCAGCTCCCGGTCGAAGCGGTCGATGCCCGCGGGGACGGGGGTGTGGGTGGTGAAGACCGTGCCGGCCCGGACCGCCTCCAGGGCGGAGTCGAAGTCGAGGCCGCCCTCGCACAGCTCGGCGATCCGTTCCAGGCCGAGGAAACCGGCGTGGCCCTCGTTGGTGTGGAACACTTCTGGCTCGGCGTGCCCGGTCAGCCGGCAGTACGTGCGCACCGCGCGCACTCCGCCGATGCCGAGCAGCATCTCCTGCAGCAGCCGGTGCTCGCTGCCGCCGCCGTAGAGCCGGTCGGTGACGCCCCGTTCGCCGAGGTCGTTCTCCTCCACGTCCGAGTCGAGCATGAGCAGTGGCACCCGGCCCACCTGGGCCAGCCAGATGCGGGCCTGGAGCCGGCGGCCGCCCGGCAGTCCGAGCAAGACCCGGGCGTGCGTGCCGTCCGGCTCCCGCAGGGGCACCACGGGCAGTTCGTTCGGGTCGAGCACCGGATAGTGCTCCTGCTGCCAGCCGTCCCGCGAGAGGGTCTGCCGGAAGTAGCCGTGCCGGTACAGCAGGCCCACGCCGATCAGCGGGACGCCGAGGTCGCTGGCCGCCTTCAGATGGTCGCCGGCGAGGATGCCGAGGCCACCGGAGTACTGGGGCAGCGCCGCCGTGATGCCGAACTCGGGCGAGAAGTAGGCGACAGCGGCGGGGAGGTCGGAATCGGACGAGCGGGTCTGGTACCAGCGGTCGCCGCTCAGATAGTCGGCGAGGTCGTCGGTGGCCGCGGCGAGGCGGCGCAGGAAGCGGCGGTCCTCGGCCAGCTCGGCCAGCCGGGCGGGAGGCACGCTCCCCAGCAGCCGCACCGGGTCGCCGCCGGAGGCGGCCCAGCGTTCGGGGTCGACGGACTGGAGGAGGTCACGGGTCTCCGCATGCCACGACCAGCGCAGATTGCGCGCCAGATCGCTCAGCGGGTGAAGGGCTTCGGGGAGGACGGGACGTACGGTGAACCTGCGGATGGCCTTCACGAATTCCACCTTCACGGAGGACGTGCGCGGCATGTCACATCCGACGGTACGCCGCCCGGTTCACCTACCGTCGGGTTTGCACGCAGCCCGGTTCGGAGCCGCCGCGGGGGCCCGCCGCCCCCCGAACCCCCGGCTGTCGGGCCCGAACCGGCCCCTGCAGCGCCGGACGGGCCGCGATCACACGGACCGGGCCGCCCGAAAGACAACGCAACCTTTACATACCGGACCCGACCGATATGGCCGATTCCGCCCTCCTGGGCGACCTTGTGGTGGTTCACGCCGCACGAGAGGCTGCCCCCTGGCGTTCCGGCCGACAGGCAGCCCTGGCGTGGGCGGACTCCGGCCGCGTCACGCCGAGTCGAGGAGGGGAACTCGAGTCATGACACGGACGGGAAACGCGCGTCTGCGCTGGGCAGGCGGCCTCACCGCGGTCACCACCATCGCGGCGCTCTCGGCCCTCAGCCTGCCCGCGCAGGCCGCTCCGGAGGGGGTCGTCCTGGGCGCCGGAGCCCCCGGCGCCGTCAGCGGAAGTTACATCGTCACGCTCAAGGGGGGAACGAAGGCCCCGTCGGACCTCGGCAAGAGCATCGCCGAGAAGTACGGGGCGAAAATAAGCCAAACCTACGGAACCGCGCTCAACGGGTACGCGGTGAGAGTCGACGAGCGACAGGCCCGGCGCCTCGCGGCGGACTCCCGCGTGGCATCGGTCGTCCAGGACACCACAGTCACCCTGGACCACTACCAGAAGAATCCGCCCTCGTGGGGCCTGGACCGTATCGACCAGCGGAACCAGCCGCTCGACCGGGGCTACACCTGGCCCGAACCGGCGGGCGCAGGCGTGACGGTGTACGTCATCGACACCGGGATCCGCATCTCGCACAAGGACTTCGGCGGGCGGGCGAGCTACGGCTGGGACTTCGTGGGCAACGACAGGATCGCGGCCGATGCCAACGGACACGGCACGCACGTGGCCGGAACCATCGCGGGCACCGGGTACGGGGTCGCCAAACAGGCGAAGGTGGTGGCCGTACGCGTTCTGGACGCAACCGGCGCGGGCACCACCGCGCAGGTCATCGCGGGAATCGACTGGGTCACCCGGCATGCGAGGAAGCCCGCGGTGGCGAACCTGAGCCTGGGCGGCTATGCGAACGTCCAACTGGACGCGGCCGTACGCAACTCCATCGCCTCCGGCGTCAGCTACGCGGTCGCCGCCGGCAACGACCGGCTCCCGGCCGGCCTGTACTCCCCGGCCCGCCTCCCCCAGGCCATCACGGTGGGCGCCTCCGACCAGAAGGACGCCCGCGCGAGCTTCTCCAACTGGGGTTCGAGCCTTGACCTGTTCGCTCCCGGCGTCGCCATCACCTCCGACTCCTCCGCGAGCGACACCGCCAAGGCCACCTTCTCCGGTACGTCGATGGCGACACCGCACGTCGCGGGGGCGGCGGCGCTCTATCTCGCCGAACATTCCAAGGCCACTCCGGCTCAGGTGAGCCAGGCGCTCGTGCGGCAGGCGGTGCCCGGGAAGATCAAGGCCGCGGGGGCCGGATCACCGAACAGGCTGCTGCAGGTGGACAGTCCCTGACCGCGGTCGTCCGGACAGGTGTAAAGAAGAATCAACCGGACACGCGTAACCTTGCCGGCCTCGCCCCTGAGGGCGGGGCCGGTCCTTTTCGCTGTCCCGGATGCGGCCGGTCTTGAAGGTAGACATACGCGTGAGTAGTTAACAAAGTGCCGGAATGCCCACCCGCACAGCGTGGGAAGGCTCCTCCGGTAACCCCGCTTGCCCCGCCTTCCGACACCCTCATCCGCCCACCCACGTCGACGCGGACAGGAGCGGTCATGCACCCGACGCACCACTCGCCGGCATCCCCGTCCATCAGCACCGCCACCTCCTCGAAGGAGAAGGCCGACGCCGTGACCCCCGCCCCGCGGACACCCTCCCCGGACCCGAGTCCCATTCCGGCCCCCACAACCGGTCCCACGATCGGGCGAATCCCCGTCCTCGACGTACAACCCCTCGTCCACCAGGGCCGTCGCCCGGCCAAGGCGGTGGTGGGAGAGGAGTTCGAGATCTCCGCCACGGTCTTCCGTGAGGGCCATGACGCGGTCGCCGCCAATGTCGTCCTCAGGGACCCCGAAGGCCGCCCCGGACCCTGGACCCCGATGCGCGAACTCGCCCCCGGCACCGACCGCTGGGGCGCCACCGTCTCCGTACCGAGCGAGGGCCGGTGGACCTACGCCGTGGAGGCGTGGAGTGATCCGGTCACCACCTGGCGGCACCACGCCGAGATCAAGATCCCGGCCGGGATCGACACCGAACTGGTCCTGGAGGAGGGCGCACGTCTGTACGAACGTGCGGCCGCCGACGTCCCGTCGCGCGAGGACGGACGACAGATCCTCCTCGCCGCGGTGGACGCCCTGCGGGACATCGGCCGTCCGGCCGCGTCCCGTCTGGCGGGGGCGTTGACGCCGGAGGTGGAGGGGGTGCTGGTGCGCTTTCCGCTGCGTGAGTGGGTGACGTCTTCGGATGTGCTGGGGTTGGTGGTGGAGCGGGAGCGGGCGTTGTTCGGGTCGTGGTACGAGTTCTTTCCGCGGTCGGAGGGGACGGTGGAGCGGCCGCACGGGACGTTCCGTTCGGCGGCGCGGCGGTTGCCGGTGATCGCGGGGATGGGGTTCGACGTGGTGTATCTGCCGCCGGTGCATCCGATCGGGTCGACGTTTCGCAAGGGGCGGAACAACAGTGTGTCGGCGGGCGCGGGGGACGTGGGGGTGCCGTGGGCGATCGGGTCGCCGGAGGGTGGGCACGATGCGGTGCACCCGGATCTGGGGTCGGTCGAGGATTTCGTGTGGTTCGTGGGGCGGGCGCGGGATCTGGGGCTCGAGGTGGCGCTGGATTTCGCGTTGCAGTGTTCGCCGGATCATCCGTGGGTCGAGAAGCATCCGGAGTGGTTCCGGCATCGGCCGGACGGGTCGGTCGCGTTTGCGGAGAATCCGCCGAAGAAGTATCAGGACATCTATCCGGTGTTCTTCGATGCGGACATGGAGGGGCTGGTGGCGGAGACGCTGCGGGTTCTTCGGTTCTGGATGGGGCATGGGGTGCGGATCTTCCGGGTGGACAATCCGCATACGAAACCGGTGGTGTTCTGGGAGCAGGTACTGGGGGAGATCCGTCGGGGTGATCCTGATGTCATCTTTCTGGCGGAGGCGTTCACCCGGCCGGCGATGATGCGGACGCTGGCGCAGGTGGGGTTCCAGCAGTCGTACACCTATTTCACGTGGCGGAATTCGAAACCGGAGCTGACGGAGTATCTGACGGAGTTGTCGGGGGAGTCGGCGGCGTATATGCGGCCGAACTTCTTTGTGAACACTCCGGACATCCTGCATGCGTATCTGCAGCGTGGGGGGCGGCCGGCGTTCGAGGTGCGGGCGGTGCTGGCGGCGACGCTGTCGCCGACCTGGGGTGTGTATTCGGGCTATGAGCTGTGTGAGAACGTGCCGTTGCGGGAGGGCAGTGAGGAGTATCTGGACTCGGAGAAGTACCAGTTGCGGCCCCGGGACTGGGAGACGGCCGAACGCGAGGGACGCGCCATCACACCGCTGATCACGCGGTTGAACGCGATCCGGCGGGCCAGTCCGGCGTTGCGGCAGTTGCGGAATCTGCATTTCCACCATGCGGACAAGGACGAGGTGATCGTCTACTCCAAGCGTTCGGGTTCGAACACGGTTGTGGTGGTGGCCAACCTCGATCCGCACCACACCCAGGAGGCCACGGTGTCGTTGGACATGCCGCGGCTCGGCCTGGACTGGCACGAGTCGGTGCCGGTGCGTGATGAGCTCACCGGTGTCACCTATCACTGGGGCAGGACCAACTATGTGCGTCTTTCGCCGGGCGAGGCTCCCGCACACGTGCTGACCGTCCTGCGACCGTCCTCACTGCAGACCGGAGGGTCACCCACACGATGATCGTCAACGAGCCCGTCCCGGACACCTTCGAGGACACTCCCGCCGCGGACCGCGACCCGCAGTGGTTCAAGCGTGCCGTCTTCTACGAGGTCCTGGTGCGGTCCTTCCAGGACAGCAACGGTGACGGTGTGGGTGATCTGAAGGGGCTGACCGCGAAGCTGGACTATCTGCAGTGGCTGGGCGTGGACTGCCTGTGGCTGCCGCCGTTCTTCATGTCCCCGCTGCGGGACGGCGGTTACGACGTGTCGGACTACACGGCGGTGCTGCCGGAGTTCGGTGACCTGGCGGACTTCGTGGAGTTCGTGGACGCCGCCCACCAGCGGGGCATGCGGGTGATCATCGACTTCGTGATGAACCACACCAGCGACCAGCACCCGTGGTTCCAGGAATCCCGCGCCCACCCCGAGGGCCCGTACAGCGACTACTACGTGTGGGCAGACGACGACAAGCAGTTCCAGGACGCGCGGATCATCTTCGTCGACACCGAGGCCTCCAACTGGACCTTCGACCCGATCCGCAAGCAGTACTACTGGCACCGCTTCTTCTCCCACCAGCCGGACCTGAACTACGAGAACCCGGCCGTGCAGGAGGAGATGATCTCCGCGCTGAGGTTCTGGCTGGACCTGGGCATCGACGGATTCCGGCTCGATGCCGTGCCCTACCTCTACCAGCAGGAAGGCACCAACTGCGAGAACCTGCCGGCCACGCACGAGTTCCTCAAACGGGTCCGCAAGGAGATCGACGCCCACTACCCGGACACCGTGCTGCTGGCGGAGGCCAACCAGTGGCCCGAGGACGTGGTCGACTACTTCGGCGACTTCCGCAGCGGCGGCGACGAATGCCACATGGCCTTCCACTTCCCCGTCATGCCGCGCATCTTCATGGCGGTGCGCCGCGAGTCGCGTTACCCGGTCTCGGAGATCCTGGCCAAGACCCCGGCGATCCCCTCCAACTGCCAGTGGGGCATCTTCCTGCGCAACCACGACGAGCTGACCTTGGAGATGGTCACCGACGAGGAACGCGACTACATGTGGGCGGAGTACGCCAAGGACCCCCGCATGCGCGCCAACATCGGCATCCGCCGCCGGCTGGCGCCGCTGCTGGACAACGACCGCAACCAGATCGAGTTGTTCACCGCGCTGCTGCTGTCACTGCCCGGCTCGCCGATCCTGTACTACGGGGACGAGATCGGCATGGGCGACAACATCTGGCTCGGGGACCGGGACGCGGTGCGCACGCCGATGCAGTGGACCCCGGACCGCAACGCGGGCTTCTCCTCCTGCGACCCGGGCCGTCTGTATCTGCCCACGATCATGGATCCGGTCTACGGCTACCAGGTCGCCAATGTGGAGGCGTCGATGTCCTCGCCGTCCTCGCTGCTGCACTGGACCCGCCGCATGATCGAGATCCGCAAGCAGAACCCGGCGTTCGGTCTGGGCTCCTACACCGAGTTGTCCTCCTCCAACCCGGCCGTCCTGGCCTTCCTGCGCGAGTACAAGGACGACCTGGTGATGTGCGTGCACAACTTCTCCCGGTTCGCCCAGCCCACCGAACTCGACCTCAGCCGCTTCAACGGCCGCCACCCCGTGGAACTGATCGGCGGAGTCCGCTTCCCCGCCATCGGCGAACTCCCCTACCTCCTCACCCTCGCAGGCCACGGCTTCTACTGGTTCCGACTCCGCAAGGACCCCGCATAGTGCCCCGGGCGGGGCGGTTTCCACCACCCCGCCCGGGGCACGCAGCCAGTGACACCCCGACCGCCCCCGGGGAAAGGACGCACGCCATGTCGGAAGCCGTCACCCACCCCGTCGCGACTCAGCCCCGTCTCCTCTCGTCCCTCTCCCCCCTGCTGAGGGAGTGGCTGCCGCGTCAGCGCTGGTTCGCGGGCAAAGGCCGGCCCGTCACCGGGTTCTCCCTGGTGGCGGCCACCGAACTGCTGCCGCCCGGGGGCACGCTGACCCTGCTCCACCTGCTCGTCCGGGCCCATCAGCCCGACGTCCCTGCCCAGGGTGGCGTGCCGCACCCCAGCGACTGCTACCAGTTGCTGATCGGCGTACGCGAGGCGCTGCCGCCGCGGCTGGCACCCGCACTCATCGGGCATCCGGACGACGGACCGCTCGCCGGGCAGACCGTCTACCAGGCGCTGTACGACTCCCGGGCCACCTCCGTCCTCCTGGAGGCGATCCGCACGCGGGCCCGTATCGGCCGGCTGCGCTTCGAGGGGGACGTGCGCCAGACGATAGAAGTCGGGCTCGCCCCGCGGGTGGTGACCTCGGAGCAGTCCAACTCCTCGGTTGTATACGGAGATACGTTTATCCTCAAGCTTCTGCGGCGTCTGGTCCCGGGCACCAACCCGGACCTGGAGCTGCCGTTGATGCTCGCGCGCGAGAACTGCCCCCGGGTGCCGGCGCCGGCCGGCTGGCTGCTCGCCGACCTCGACGGGCTCGACGACTCGTACGTCCTCGGCGTGCTGCAACCGTATGTGCGGGGCGCGACCGACGGCTGGGAACTCGCGCTGGACGAGCTGGCCAAGGGCGCGGACTTCACAACGGAGGCGCGAGCACTCGGACGGGCGACGGCCGAGGTGCACACGGCGCTGGCCCGGGCCCTGCCGACGGTCACCCTGGGCCACGCCCGGATGCGCCTGCTCGCCGACGGCATGACCGAGCGTCTCGAAGCGGCGGCCCAGGCGGTGCCCGCCCTGCGGCCCTACGTACCCGGGCTGCGGTCCTCGTTCGAGGCGCTGGCGGGTCTGGCCGCCGAGGGGCATGTGTGGACCGCCCAGCGCATCCACGGCGATCTGCACCTGGGCCAGTGTCTGCGCTCACCGTCCGGCTCCTGGTCGCTGATCGATTTCGAGGGCGAGCCGTCCAGGCCGCTGGCCGAGCGGCGGATGCCGCAGCCGGCGGTGCGGGACATCGCGGGGATGCTCCGCTCGTTCGACTACGCCTCGCATTCGGCCGGGCCGCCGGCAGCGGAGTGGGCCGTCGCCTGCCGGTCCGCCTACTGCTGCGGTTACGCGGAGGTCGCCGGGCGCGATCCACGCACCGAACCGGTCCTGCTGCGCGCGTACGAGACGGACAAGGCCGTCTACGAGGTCGTGTACGAGGCCCGGCACCGCCCTGACTGGCTGCCCGTGCCCATGGCCGCCATACACCGCCTGTCCACCGGCGTCACATCGTGATCCACCAACCCCTGCCGAGGAGGCCCTGCCCGTGACCCCCCGTCCTCCGTCCGACGACAGCACCAAGAAGAACGGCGACGGTCCCGAGAGGACCGGTGTGAAGAAGGCGACCGCCGAGAAGAAGACGGCAGCCGCCGCCGAGAAGTCGACGGCCGGCAAGAAGAAGGCGGCGGCGAAGAAGGCGACGGCCGCGCCGAAGAAGGCCGCGGCCGAGAGGGCGGGGGCCGGGACGACGCCTGCGAAGAAGGCTGCCGCGAAGACGGCCACCGCCGGGAAGACCACTGCCAGGACGGCCGCTTCCACGCGCTTCGCCGCCGCGAAGACCGCCGCCGAAGCGGCCCCGGTGAAGAAGAGCGCGGCCAAGAAGACCACTGCCAAGAAGACGACGGCGCAGAAGGCCTCCGCCGGGAAGCCTGCCGGCACGGCGGCCGCCGCCGGAGCCCCTGCCGAGAGCGCCGCTGCCAGGAAGGCGGCCGCGCGTCCGGCCCCGGCGTCGATCGCGCAGGAGGCGGTGGAGCCGGCGGTGAGCAGGACGCCCGCGGAGCAGGGCGCGGTGGTGACCCCCGTGACCGGGGCGGATCCGGAACCGGCCGCTGTGACGACGCCGGAGGTGGCCCGCTCCCCCGCTGTCGGCGCCGGGGACCGAGAGCGGCTGCTCGCCGGCTCCCACCACGATCCGCACGCCGTACTCGGCGCCCACCCGGTGCCCGGCGGGGTCGCCTTCCGGGCCTTCAGGCCCTACGCGCTCTCCGTCACCGTCGTCACCGATTCCCTGCGGGCCGAGTTGCACGACGACGGGGACGGCTTCTTCTCGGGGCTGCTGCCGCTGCGGGGCGTCGCCCCATATCGGCTCCTCGTCGAGTACGAGGGGGCGGTCCAGGACACCGAGGACGCCTATGCCCTCCTGCCCACCCTCGGCGAGCTCGACCTGCATCTGATCGGTGAGGGACGCCACGAGGAGCTGTGGAAGGTGCTCGGCGCCCACCCGATGACGCACCAGGGCGTGACCGGCACCCGGTTCTCGGTGTGGGCGCCGAACGCCCGGGGCGTGCGTGTGTCCGGCGATTTCAACTTCTGGGACGGCACCGGCCACCCCATGCGCTCGCTGGGTTCGAGCGGTGTCTGGGAGCTGTTCGTGCCCGGCGCCGGGCCCGGGACGCTGTACAAGTTCGACATCACCCGCCCCGACGGGTCCAGGACCCAGCGGGCCGACCCCCTCGCGCGCCGCACGGAGGCCCCGCCGAAGACATCCTCGATCGTGACGGACTCCGTCCACGAGTGGCATGACGGGGAGTGGCTCGCGCAGCGGGGGGAGACGCCGGTGCACCAGGCGCCGTTCTCCGTCTACGAGGTGCATCTGCCGTCCTGGCGGCCGGGGCTGACCTACCGGCAACTGGCCGAGCAGCTCCCCGCGTACGTCAGGGACCTGGGCTTCACCCACGTCGAACTGATGCCGGTCGCCGAGCATCCCTTCGGCGGCTCCTGGGGCTACCAGGTCACCGGCTTCTACGCGCCCACCGCCCGCCTGGGCACCCCCGACGACTTCAAGTACCTCATCGACGCGTTGCACCAGGCCGGCATCGGCGTCCTGATGGACTGGGTGCCCGCGCACTTCCCGCGCGACGACTGGGCGCTGGCCGAGTTCGACGGGCATGCCCTGTACGAGCACCAGGACCCGCTGCGGGCCGCACACCCGGACTGGGGCACGCTGGAGTTCGACTACGGCCGGCGCGAGGTGCGCAACTTCCTGGTCGCCAACGCCGTGTACTGGTGCGAGGAGTTCCACATCGACGGCCTGCGTGTGGACGCGGTGGCCTCCATGCTCTACCTGGACTACTCACGCGAGCCCGGCCAGTGGACCCCGAACGTGCACGGCGGCCGGGAGAACCTGGACGCGGTGGCCTTTCTGCAGGAGATGAACGCCACCGTCTACCGCCGATGCCCCGGTGTAGTCACCGTCGCCGAGGAGTCCACCGCCTGGGACGGCGTCACCCGGGCCACGCACCACAGGGGCCCGAGCGGCTTCGGCGGTCTGGGCTTCGGTCTGAAGTGGAACATGGGCTGGATGCACGACTCGCTCCAGTACATGAGCCACGAGCCGGTCCACCGCAAGTACCACCACCACGAGATGACGTTCTCGATGGTGTACGCGTACAGCGAGAACTACGTGCTGCCGATCTCCCACGACGAGGTCGTGCACGGGAAACGGTCGCTGGTGTCGAAGATGCCGGGCGACTGGTGGCAGCAACGTGCCGACCACCGCGCCTACCTGGGCTTCATGTGGGCCCACCCGGGCAAGCAACTCCTGTTCATGGGACAGGAGTTCGCCCAGGGCGCCGAATGGTCCGAGGCCCATGGCCCCGACTGGTGGCTGCTGGACCCGGCCTACGGGGCGGAGGCCGACCACCGGGGCGTGCGTGACCTGGTGCGCGAACTGAACACGGCCTATCGCCGCACCCCGGCACTGTGGCAGCGGGACACCGAGCCGTCCGGCTTCCAGTGGACGGTGGGCGACGCCGCCGACGACAACGTGTTCGCGTTCCTGCGCTACGACGCGGAGGGCACACCCGTCCTTGCCGTGTCCAACTTCTCCCCGGTCGTACGCCACGACTACCGTCTGGGCGTCCCCGACGACATCCCGGCCTGGCACGAACTGCTCAACACCGACCTGGCGCAGTACGGCGGCAGCGACGTCCACAACCCCGACCCGCTGAAGCCGGAACCCACGCCCTGGCACGGCCGCCCGGCGAGCCTCCGTCTGACTCTGCCGCCACTGGCGACGCTCTGGCTCCGCCCGGCGTGACGCTTTCCCTCTCGAGTGTCCGCAGGCGGAACCCCCGGCCTCCGGACACTCGAGAGCGGGCCGCTCAGGCGGAGGTGCCGGGCCGCTCGGGCAGCCCGGTCTCCAGCGCCTTCGGCAGCTTCCCGGTGTGCAGCACACCCAGCCGCTGCGTCGCCCGCGTCAGCGCCACGTAGAGATCACTCGTGCCGTAGCGTCCCGGTTCGACCACCAGAACCGAGTCGAACTCGAGCCCCTTGGACTGGCGCGGATCGAGCAGGACGACGGTCCGGGTCAGATCGGGTTCCGCGCCCGCCGTCACCCCGTCGAGACGTGCGGCCAGCGACCGGTGCAGATCGCGCGGGGCGATCACGGCAAGCCTGCCCGCGGGAGCACCTCCCTGCTCCCGCGGCGCCCCCCGCTCGGACGGAGCCGACGGCGAGGGCGAAGCCGCGCCCCCGAGGGACGCGGTCAGTTCCTCGACCGCCTTCGCCACCGCCCAGGGCAGATCATCGGTGGCACGCACCCAGGGCCTCACCCCTGTGGACCGTACCGAACTCGGCGGGTCGAAGCCGGGGTTCTCCGCACGGACCACGGCCGCCGCCACGTCCATGATCTCGGACGGCGTACGGTAGTTGACGCCGAGGCGCGTGTGCTCCCAGCGGTCCTCGACGTAGGGCTCCAGGATCTCGGACCACGATCCGACGCCGCCGGCCTCGGACGTCTGCGCCGGGTCCCCGACCAGGGTCATCGAGCGGGTGGGGCTGCGCCGCATCAGAAGCCGCCACGCCATCGGCGACAACTCCTGCGCCTCGTCGACGATGATGTGCCCGAACGCCCAGGTGCGGTCGGCCGCCGCGCGCTCGGCGGCGCTGCGGTGGTCCGCCTCCTCCTGCCGATCGGCGAACCGCTCCGCGTCGATGATGTCGTGCGCCGACAGGACCTCCGATCCGTCGGGATCGCTGTCCTCCTTGTCCTCGAACTCGTATGTCCGGGAGGCGTACGACACGTCCAGCACGCCCTGCGCGTAGGCGATCTGCGTCTCCCGCTCGCGCTCCGCGCGCGCCTTCGACACCCGGTCGTCCTCGCCGAGGAGTTCGGCCGCCTCGTCGAGCAGCGGGACATCGGCCGTGGTCCAGGCCCGGGTGACCCGGCGGCGGATGGCGGCCGCGTCCTCGTCGGACACATAGCCCTCCGGATCGGCGAGGAAGTCCGCGACCAGCCGCTGCGGTGTCAGCCGCGGCCACAGCGAGTCGATCGCGGACCACACCTCGGGGTTCACGGCGAGGTCGTCGCGGATCTGGGTGAGGTCGCTCGCGTCGAGGAGGCTGGAACCGTCGTACGGGTCCGTGCCGATGCGCTCGGCGACCATGTCGGTGAGCGTGTTGAGGATGTGGCCCTCGAAGTGCTCGCGGGCGTCGTTGTGCGGCAGCCGGGCCGCACGGGTGCGCTCGCGGGCCACGTTCACCAGGCCGTCGTCGAGCATCAGGACCTCCCGGTCGTGCTCGATGGCGATCACCGGGTCGGGCAGCGACTGCCGGTCGCGTACGACGGCGGCGAGGACATCGGCCATGTCGGCGCGCCCCTTCACGGCGGCCGCCTCGGGGGTGTCGGTCGCGGTCGCCTTCACACCGGGGAACAACTCGCCCATCGTCGCCAGCAGTACGCCGGTCTCACCGAGCGAGGGCAGCACCTGACCGATGTAACCGAGGAACGCCGGGTTCGGGCCGACGACGAGGACCGCGCGGCGGGCGAGCAATTCCCGGTGTTCGTAGAGGAGGTAGGCCGCCCGGTGCAGCGCGACGGCCGTCTTGCCGGTGCCGGGTCCGCCTTCCACCACCAGCACGCCCCGGTACGGCGCGCGGATGATGCGGTCCTGGTCGGCCTGGATGGTCTGCACGATGTCGCTCATGCGGCCGGTGCGGGCCGAGTTCAGAGCGGCAAGCAGCACGGCGTCCCCGGTCGGGTCCTCGTGGCCGGTGCGCTCGCGGTCGCGCAGGTCGAGGATCTCGTCGTGCAGCGACGTCACCCGGCGCCCGTCGGTGGCGATGTGCCGCCTCCGGCGCAGTCCCATCGGTGTGTGTCCGGTGGCCAGATAGAAGGGGCGGGCGACCTCGGCCCGCCAGTCGATCAGGAGCGGTGTCCGGTCCGCGTCGTCGGTGCGCAGCCCGATGCGGCCGATGTGGTGACTCCCCCCGGAGGAGAGGTCGATACGTCCGAAGCAGAGCGCCCCGTCCACGGCGTTCAGCGCCGCCAGCAGTCCCGAGCGTTCGGCGACGAGAATGTCCCGCTCCAGTCGGGCCTGCATGGGCTTGTCGCCCTGCGCCAGCGCGTCCGCGACGGAGGCCTCGGTGTCACCGCGCAGCGCGTCCACGCGCACGTACAACCCGTCGATGAATTCCTGTTCCCGGCGCAAGTCATCGTCTGGAAATTCGGTGTTTGACAATTCCACTCCCGCCCGGATATACTGCATTCGTTGAGCTTTTCGCGACCCGATCCATTGAAGTCGCGAATCATTGAATATACGCAAGGAAATCCCCCGAGCGCAATTGCTCGGGGGATTTCTTCGTACGGGC
>NZ_JAYWVC010000110.1:0-27884 GCF_036281785.1 Streptomyces chiangmaiensis
AGTCGTCGCGTACGACCCCGTCGGCACCTCCTTCTCCAGGACGATCATCGGGACGCCGTCGTCGCCCTGGGACGTGCCGACCCGCTCGTAGCCGACGCGGCGGTACAGGCGGAGGTTGCCCTCGCTGCGGTGGCCGGTGCTGAGGCGGAACTTCTTGGCGCCCCGCTCCTCCACCAACGCCTCCTCCGCCGCGCGCAGCAGCCGGGCTCCGATGCCGTGGCCCTGGAGCCGGGGATGCACACAGAGCTTGCCGATGGAGGCGGCGCCGTCCTCCGTCACGCTGCCGCGGACCGAGCCGACCACCTCGTCGCCCAGCCGCGCCACGAAGACGCAGTCCGAGGCGACCTCTTCACGGACCGAGTCCAGGCTCTGGACGAGCGGGTCGATGCGGTAGTTGCCGTAGAGCGCGGCCTCGCTCTGGAAGCACAGGTACTGCAGCCTGAAGATCTGCTCGGCATCCCGCTCGGTCGCCACAGAGATGGTCACGCTCATGCCCATGTGCGCACGCCTCCCGCTCACCTGATCGCCGGTTGTCCCTCACTCCTATCCCCGCGGTTCGCGGGCCGCAACCTCCGGCGCCAGCAATCGCCGTAGACATCCCAGGCATTTGGAGCGTTCCGGCCCGAGACTGCCCTGTGAGATACCCAACTCCCCCGCGATTTCCCGATAGGTCAGGTCCTGTGGGGACAGCAACGCCGCGACGAGGCGGGGGCAGCGGCCGGGAAGGCGGCGCACCGCCGCGTGCAGCGCCCGACGGCGGGCCCCCATGAGCGCCTGTTGCTCGGGACCGGGGCGGAGGTCGTCGGCGGGCTCGATGCGGTACGGCAGTTCGAGGCGGGCCCTGCGACGCCCATGGCGCGCCTCGGAGCGGACGGCTCGGCGCAGCCAGCCCTGTGGGTCGGCGGGCGGCCTGTCCGCCTCCAGCCGCTCCAGCAGCCGCAGCCACACGGCCTGTTCCAGATCGTTCGGTTCCATCCCGCACGCGTACGCCTCCGCGGAAGCCTCGGCGGCGAGCAGGGGACGCAGGGCCGTGAGCATCTCGGGGGTCATATGCGGCGTGACGCGGCCGCCCCGGCAACGGGTTGCCGGGGCGGCCGTAATTCACCCCAACCGGGGTGCGAGGATCTTGTGTTGACGTATTCCGGCCGCTCAGCGGCGCAGGAAGTCCTCGCGGGCCAGCAGGCCGGTGTCGGCGTTGTCCGTGAAGACTCCGTCGATGCCGGTCGCGAAGTACGCCTTGAAGGCGCCGAAGACGTCACCGTAGGCCGTCGGGTCCGTGCCCCGGATGAAGTTCGCGGGCAGGAAGGTGTTCTCGTTGCGCATCGTGTACGGGTGCAGGATCAGGCCCGCGGCGTGCGCGTCGGCGACGAGCGTGGACGGCTTGGTGAGGTTGCCGCCGGCGTCCTTCGGGATGACCAGGTCGAGGGTCGGGCCGATGCCCTGCGCGTACGACGCGATCTCCTTGAGGCCCTTCGGCGAGACGAGGTCGGCGACGGTGCGCGGGTCGCCCGTCTCGACGAAGTCCCAGGGGCGGGTGTTCGCGGCCGACAGCAGCACGACGAGCGGGTTGTCGACGAGCTTGTTCAGGCGCTGGATGCTGGTCGGCTCGAAGGACTGGACGATGACCGGGGCGTTCTTTCCGTCCCTGCGGTGCTTGCGCAGGATCGCGGCGAGCCGCTCCTCGACTCCGAGGCCCAGCTTGCGGAAGTAGGTGGGGTGCTTGGTCTCGGGGTAGATCCACACCTGCTTGCCGCGCCTGCGGGTCTGCTCGTCCTGCCAGCGGAGCACCTCTTCGAAGGTGGGGATCTCCCACCGGCCGTTGTAGATCGTGTTGCGCGGGCGGGTGGCGGGGATGCGCTCGACGGCCCGCAGGGTCTTCAGCTCCGCGAGCGTGAAGTCCTCGGTGAACCAGCCGGTGGTGGGGACACCGTCCAGGACCTTGGTGGTCCTGCGGCCGGCGAACTCGGGGTGGTCGGCGACGTCGGTGGTCCCGCCGATCTCCGGCTCGTGCCGACACACGAGGTGGCCGTCCTTGGTGGGCACCAGGTCGCCGGCCTCCACGATGTCCGCGCCCATGTCGAGGGCAAGCTGGTAGGAGCCGAAGGTGTGCTCCGGCCGGTAGCCGCTGGCCCCGCGGTGCCCGATCATCGTGGGCACGGGCAGGCTCTTCAGTCCGCCGCCGTGGCGCGCGTCCGCGCTCGCGGCGCGGGGCAGCCCGAGGACCGCTCCACCCGCGCCGAGCACCGCGGCCCCGAGCAGCGCCCGGCGTCCCGTCCCTCGTCCCTGCTCGTGCGACCCCTGCGTCCCCATCAGTACCCTCCCGCCGCATCTGTCGAAGCGGGTCGATCGTAGGGGCGCGGTCATGACGGCCGGGCGACGTCCGCTGGAACGCATGGCGGACAGGAACCGTCCTGCCGGATGCATGAGAAACGCGGCAGGGGGAACCCGACATGACGTCCCGTCATGCGTCGGCGCGAGGTGCGTCACACCCGTACGGCGGATGACGACCGTGCAACACGACGCCACCGCAGGTAAACAGTCGTCGACGACGCGTATCCTCCGCGTGACCCGATGTGCTGCATACCGGGCATCGCGAGTATCGTCCTCACCTGCACAGACTCCAACCGCATCCCTTGACACCGGAGGGCCTGTTGTCCCGCTTCGCGCTCATCAAGGCAGTGCTCGGACCGATCATGCGCCTGATGTTCCGCCCACAGGTGGAGGGCGCGGAGCACATCCCGGGCGACGGTCCGGTCATCCTGGCCGGCAACCACCTGACGTTCATGGACTCGATGATCCTGCCGCTGGTCTGCGACCGTCAGGTCTTCTTCATCGGCAAGGACGAGTACGTCACCGGCAAGGGCCTCAAGGGCAGGCTGATGGCCTGGTTCTTCACGGGCGTCGGCATGATCCCGGTCGACCGCGACGGCGGCAAGGGCGGCGTCGCGGCGCTGATGACCGGCCGCCGGATCCTGGAGGAGGGCAAGGTCTTCGGCATCTACCCGGAGGGCACGCGTTCTCCCGACGGCCGCCTGTACCGCGGGCGCACCGGCATCGCCCGGCTGACGCTGATGACCGGCGCGCCCGTGGTTCCCTTCGCCATGATCGGCACCGACAAGATCCAGCCCGGCGGCGCCGGCATGCCCCGGCCGAGCAGGGTGACCGTGCGCTTCGGCGAGGCGCTGGAGTTCTCCCGCTACGAGGGGATGGACCGGGACCGTTATGTGCTGCGGGCGGTGACCGACTCCGTGATGACCGAGGTCATGCGTCTGTCGGGGCAGGAGTACGTCGACATGTACGCCACGAAGGCGAAGGCGGCGTAGCGGAGACCGCGCTGCACCCGCCCGACGTCGGGGAGCCGCGCCGCGCCGAATGCGGCCACGTCGCGACCAGCTGGCGCCCAGCCGGCGGAACCGCGGGATGTCGCGGCTCCGCGCCCCTGCCGGAGTACGGACCCCGACGTGACAATGAACCCCCAGGCGCTGTCCCCGCGGCAGGAACCACGCCGCCACCGCCGTCGCCAGAAGCACCGCGGCACCGACTCCTGTCGCCGGCGTGAAGCCGTCGACGGACGCCTGGCGTGCCGACGCGAGGAGCACCCGGGCGGTGGCAGGGCGATGCCCGGGGCCGCGGCGAGCTCGTACGCCATCCCCGAGACCGCGGAGGCGGCGATGAGACGTAGTCGTCTCACCGGTTGCATGTGTGTCTCACCGACGTCGCTTTCGGGCGGATCTCAGTGCCAGGGCAGCTGCCCGCGCCGCTCCCAGTACGCGCGCGGGTCCTCGGCCAGGGTCTCCAGGCGGGCGAGCTGTTCCTCGTCGAGGTCGGCGACGGTGGCGTGCAGGTTGGAGCCGAGCTGATCGACCGTGGCCGCCCCGGAGAGGACCACACCGGCCCAGGGGCGGCGCAGGATCACGGCGAGGGCGATCGCGTCACAGCCGAGCGAGGTGTCCGCGGCCACGGACATCAGGGCCTTTGGCGCATGCGGGCCGGCCAGTCGTCCGTTGGCCATGCCCTCCTTGACGAGCACGGTGAGCCCGGCGTCGTGAGCCTCGGCGAGCGCGGAGGCGACCGAGGTCTCCAGCAGGTTGTACGTGGACTGGACGGTACGGAAGAGGGGCTCCCCGTCGACCGTCACGGCGAGCGCGGCGCGGATCGTGTCGGCCTGCGCCGGGCCGCTGGTGGAGAATCCGATCGTGACGCCCTCGGCCGCGACCTCGGCCAGCCTGGAGTGAAGCTCCTTGTCGGTGAGGGCCGGGCTGTCGGGGGTCAGCGAGTGGATCTGGTAGAGATCGAGCCGGTCACCGAGCAGGGCCGCGGTCTCCGCGTGCTGCCGCTCGAACGTGGCGACGCTGTGATCCTTGACCTCGTGCTGCTCGGCGTCGGTGCTCCAGCCGGCGGTGTAGGCGTAGCCCCATTTGCTGCCGACGACGACGTCCTCGATGTCGGGTCGGGCATGGAGCCAGTCGGCGAGGAACTCCTCGGCGCGTCCGTAGGAGCGGGCGGCGTCGAAGTAGCGGACGCCCTGGGCGTAGGCGGCGTCCAGCAGTTCATGGGTGCGCCCGCGCAGCGCGTCGACGCTGCGCACGGGCGGGAGGTCCTGCTCGCGGCCGAGGTTGATGTAGCCGGGGCGGCCGACGGCGGCCAGCCCCAGGCCGATGTGGCAGGTGGGAGTCGTCGCTGAGGCAAGGCGTGCGAAGGGCATCGCGGGCTCCGTTCGGTCGGCTCCGTGCGGCTCGGACCAACCTAACCCGCGACGCCCTTCACACGGGCGACCTGCTACTTCTTCCGCTTCGCGGCGGCCCACTCGTGCTGGGCGGTCACATCCGCCTTCACCTCGGCGAGCTGGACGGCGACCGCGTCGGGAGCCGTGCCGCCGCGGCCGTTGCGGGAGGCGAGGGCGCCAGGCACGCTGAGGACGGTCCGCACCTCGGGGGTCAGCTGCGCGGAGATCTTCGCGAACTGCTCGTCCGTGAGTTCGTCCAGCTCCTTGCCCTCCGCTTCGGCGGCCTTGACGCACTCGCCGGCGACCTCGTGCGCCACGCGGAACGGCACGCCCTGCTTCACCAGCCACTCGGCGACGTCCGTGGCAAGCGAGAAGCCGGCCGGGGCCAGCGCTTCCATGCGCTCGCGGTGCACGGTCAGCGTGGCCATCATGCCGGTGAAGGCGGGGAGCAGCACCTCCAGCTGGTCGATGGAGTCGAAGACCGGCTCCTTGTCCTCCTGGAGGTCGCGGTTGTAGGCGAGGGGGAGCGCCTTCAACGTCGCCATGAGACCGGTCAGGTTGCCGATGAGGCGCCCGCTCTTGCCGCGGGCCAGTTCCGCGATGTCCGGGTTCTTCTTCTGCGGCATGATCGAGGAGCCGGTGGAGAAGGCGTCGTGCAGGGAGACGAAGGAGAACTCCTTCGTGTTCCAGATGATGACCTCCTCGGCGATGCGGGAGAGGTTCACCCCGATCATCGCGGTGACGAAGGCGAACTCCGCGGCGAAGTCGCGGGAGGCCGTTCCGTCGATGGAGTTGGCCGAGCTGCCGTGCTCGAAGCCGAGGTCCGTGGCGACCGCCTCCGGGTCGAGGCCCAGGGAGGAACCCGCGAGCGCGCCCGAGCCGTACGGGGACACGGCCGTGCGCTCGTCCCACTGGCGCAGCCGCTCGGCGTCCCGGGACAGGGCCTGTACATGGGCGAGAACGTGGTGCGCGAAGAGCACGGGCTGGGCGTGCTGCAGATGCGTACGGCCGGGCATCGCCACGTCGGGATGTGCCTCCGCCAGACCCACCAGGGCGTCCTGGAGGTCGGCGATCAGACCGCCGATGACGCGGGCGTGCTCGCGCAGGTACATCCGGAAGAGCGTGGCGACCTGGTCGTTGCGGGAGCGGCCCGCGCGGAGCTTGCCGCCGAGGTCGGGGCCGAGACGTTCCAGGAGCCCGCGCTCCAGCGCGGTGTGGACGTCCTCGTCTGCGACGGTGCCGGTGAACTCGCCGGAGGCCACGTCGGCCTCCAGCCGGTCGAGCCCGTCGAGCATGCGCGTCAACTCGTCGTCGGTGAGGAGCCCCGCCTTGCGCAGCACGCGCGCGTGGGCACGGGAACCGGCGATGTCGTACGGCGCGAGGCGCCAGTCGAAGTGGACGGACGCGGACAGCTTCGCCAGGGCTTCGGCGGGACCGTCGGCGAAACGGCCGCCCCAGAGCCGTACGTCACCGCTGTTGCTGCTCACTCTGCGTTGCTCCTCGAAGGTGGCGATGTGCGACCGGCTCCCCACTCTCGGCACGTGAGGAGGCGGCTGTCAGGCTGGTGCGTGAGAGATGGCCCGGGCGGTCACGCCAGGTCTGCGTCGGCCTCAGCCTGCGAGATCACGCCGTGCGGCGATCTTCGACGACAGACTGTAGATGTCGATGAAGCCCTTGGCCGCGGACTGGTCGAACGTGTCACCCGTGTCGTACGTCGCGAGGTTGAAGTCGTACAGCGACTCCTGGGAGCGCCTGCCGGTGACGACCGCGCGGCCGCCGTGCAGGGTCATACGGATGTCGCCCGAGACGTGCTGGTTGGACTCGTTGATGAAGCCGTCCAGGGCACGCTTGAGCGGGGAGAACCACTGGCCGTCGTAGACCAGTTCGCCCCAGCGCTGCTCGACCTGCCGCTTGTAGCGGGCGAGTTCACGCTCGACGGTGACGTTCTCCAGCTCCTGGTGGGCGGTGATCAGGGCGATCGCCCCCGGAGCCTCGTACACCTCACGGGACTTGATGCCGACGAGCCGGTCCTCGACCATGTCGATCCGGCCGATGCCCTGGGCGCCGGCGCGCTCGTTCAGCTGCTGGACGGCCTGCAGGACGGTGACGGGCCTGCCGTCGATGGCGACCGGGACGCCCTCCTTGAAGGTGATGACCACCTCGTCGGCCTCGCGGGCCTCGGCCGGGTTGGAGGTGTACTCGTAGATGTCCTCGATCGGGGCGTTCCAGATGTCCTCCAGGAAGCCCGTCTCGACCGCGCGCCCGAAGACGTTCTGGTCGATGGAGTACGGGGACTTCTTGGTGGTGGCGATCGGGAGCTGCTTGTCCTCGCAGAAGGCGATCGCCTTGTCCCGGGTCATCGCGTAGTCGCGGACCGGGGCGATGCACTTGAGGTCGGGGGCGAGGGCGACGATGCCCGCCTCGAAGCGGACCTGGTCGTTGCCCTTGCCGGTGCAGCCGTGGGCGACCGTCGTGGCGCCGTGCTTCTCGGCCGCGGCGACCAGGTGCTTGACGATCGCAGGCCGGGACAGCGCGGAGACCAGCGGGTACCGGTCCATGTAGAGGGCGTTGGCCTTGATCGCCGGGAGGCAGTACTCGTCGGCGAACTCGTCCTTGGCATCCGCGACCTCGGCCTCGACGGCACCGCAGGCGAGCGCGCGCTTGCGGATGACGTCCAGGTCCTCGCCGCCCTGGCCGACGTCGACCGCAACGGCGATGACCTCGGCGCCCGTCTCCTCGGCGATCCAGCCGATGGCGACGGAGGTGTCCAGACCGCCGGAGTAGGCGAGTACGACGCGCTCGGTCACGGGTTTCTCCCTCACAGTGCATTCGCTGGTATGCATGAGTATGCAGGACGATGCATGATTCGTCAATCCGCGGCGCCGCGGCGCGACAGGACCGGTGCGCGCACCCGGGTTTCGCAAGGAGCCTTCAAAAGGTTTGAACGATCCGGATCGCTCTCTCGTATCCCTCGCCGAACGCAGGCGCCGCGTTCGTCACGGCGGTCACTCCTGACCGCACCGTGCGGCACAGCAGTCCGCCTGGTTGCCTGCACGCTCACCGCGCGACGCGACGGGCTCCGTGCCCGCCCCGCGCGCCGGCCGGGCGGTCACGGGCGCACGGCGGACAGTGGCGGCCGGACAACGCAATTCCTTAGACAGTCGAAAGAATTTCCCTCATCATCGTCGACATGGGAAAGACCTACGAACGCATCGACGGCAGGCTGCGTACGTTCATCGAGGCGCAACCCCTCTTCTTCACCGCCACCGCTCCGCTGTCGGGGGACGGCACGATCAATCTCTCCCCCAAGGGGCTCAAGGGCTCGTTCGCCGTCGTCGACGAGCGGACCGTCGCCTATCTCGACTTCGCCGGAAGCAATGCCGAGACCATCGCCCACCTGCGGCAGAACGGCCGGATCACCCTCATGTGGTGCGCCTTCCAGGGACCGCCGAACATCGTGCGGGTGCACGGCGACGGTGAGCCGGTCTTCCGCGACGACCCCCGCTTCACGGAACTCCTCACCCATTTCCCGGACATCGACCCGTCTCCCCACGGCCTGCGGGCGATCATCGTCGTGACGGCCCGGCTCATCCGCGACACCTGCGGCTACGCGGTGCCCTTCATGGCGTACGAAGAGGACCGCGATCTGCACGGCAGGCGGTTCGCGCGGGAGGACGACGCCTCCCTGAATGACTACTTCAGGGGGAAAGCCCACATCGAATCCAGCCTGGACGGCCTGCCGGGACTGCCGTTGCCGCTGCCGCCCTCTACGTTCTGAGCCATGCGCTCCGGTGTCGTCGCCCTCGCCTCCGCCACTCTCCTCCTGCTCGCCGCCACACCCGGCGCCGCCGACGAGGTGCCGCTGCCGGAGCGGATGACGGACACCGGCGGCGGCACCCAGCTGATCACGGCGGAAGCACCCACGGCCGCCGCGACGTCGGGCACGGTCACCTGGTGGGACCGCCAGGGCGGGCGGTGGCTCAAGGCCGGTGCGGCGGCCGCGCGCTTCGGCGCGAAGGGGCTCGCCGAGGGCGGCTCACGACGACAGGGCACGAACACGACGCCGACGGGCCTGTACGACCTGCCGTACGCGTTCGGCATCAAAGCCGCGCCCCCGGGCACCAAGGCGCCGTACCGCCCGGTCCACCGGACCTCGTGGTGGTGCCAGGACGACGAATCCGCCTCCTACAACCGCTGGAGGGAGCCCCTCCCGGCGGACTGCCGCGCCACCGAGGCGGAGCATCTGATCACCTTCGATCCCCAGTACGCGTACGCCCTCGTCATCGGCTTCAACTACGACCAGCCGGTGCGGGGGCGTGGCGCCGGCATCTTCCTGCACGTCAACGGCAAGGGGGCCACGGCGGGTTGCGTGTCGGTGCCCAGGGACGCAATGCGGCGGATCCTCGAGTGGGCGGATCCGTCCCGGAGGCCGCACATCGCCATCGGGACGCCGGGCGGAGCGACCGGCATCACTCGCCACCAGCCGGCCCCGCGGGCAGCCGCACGGTGAACGTCGTCGATCCCGGGCGGCCGGTCAGCTCCACGCTCCCCCCGTGCGCCTCCGCCACCGCCGCCACGATCGACAGGCCGAGCCCTGCGCCGCCGTGGTTGTCCGGGCGGCGGCGGTGGTCGGCCCGGGTGAAGCGCTCGAAGGCGCCCGGCCGGATGTCGTCGGGGACGCCGGGGCCGTCGTCGTGGACCTCGAGGACGGCCGTCGTCCCGGCCGTCTTGAGCGAGACGGTCACCTGAGTGCCCTCGGGCGTGTGCAGACGCGCGTTGGCCAGCAGGTTGGCCAGCACCTGGTGAAGGCGGTGCGCATCGCCCGTCACGGTCACCGGCTCCTCGGCCAGTTCCAGTGTCCAGCGGTGACCGGGACCGGCCGCGCGCGCGTCGGTCACCGCGTCCAGCACCAGGCGGGTCAGGTCGACGGGGCGCCGCTCCAAGGGCCGCCCCGCGTCCAGCCGGGCCAGGAGCAGCAGATCGTCCACCATCTCCCCCATGCGTGCGGACTCCGCGGCGATCCGTTCCAGGGCGCGGGTCACCTCTGCCGGCACCGGACCCGGGTGCAGCAGCGCCAGCTCCGCGTGACCGCGGACCGAGGCGACCGGTGTGCGCAGTTCGTGGCTGGCGTCGGCGGCGAAGCTGCGCAGCCGTTCCTCACTGGCGTGCCGCTTGGTCAGCGCGTCCTCGACGTGGCCGAGCATGCGGTTGAAGGCGGTGGCGACCCGGCCCACCTCACTGCGCGGCTCGTTCTCGGGGACCCGCAGCGGCAGCGCGACCTCGCCGCTGGCGAGCGGGAGCTCACTGACCCGGGTGGCGGTCGCGGCGACCCGGCTCAGGGGCCGCAGGGAACAGCGCACCCAGACGGCGCCCGCGACACCGGTGACCGCGAGGGCCGCGCCGAAGACGACGGCGGAGACGAACTCCAGCCGGTGCACCGCGGACTCCACCGGTTCGAGGGGGAGCCCGGTGATGAGCACGTCGCCGTCCAGGCCCCTGGTCGCCATCAGGCGGTATTCGCCGAGGGACGACAGCCGCACGCTGTGCCCTCCGCCGTCCGCGGGGACCGCGGCGAGCGTGTGCTTGTCCTGTTTGTTCAGCGGGGCCGTCAGACCGGCGGTGTCGTTGCCGGGGCGGACCACCGCCGCGTTGGTGACCGTCGCGCCGACCAGCCGGGCGCCGAAGGTACCGGCGGACTGCTTACGGGTGTCGCCGTGCTCGTCGCCGTCGTGGTCCGAGGGTCTGTCGAGGCCGTGCTCCAGGCTCGCCGGGAAACGCGGGCCGACGTCGCGCAGCTGCTGGTCGAGCCGGCCGGTGAGGAATCCGCCGAGCTCTACCACCACGGCCACCCCGACCGCGGCACAGCTGAGCGCCAGCAGAACGACGAGCCCGGCGGTCAGCCTGGCCCGCAGCGTGCGCGGCCGTGGCAGGCGCCGCAGCAGCCGCAGCACGGCACGGAGCACGGACCTCACCGAGTCACCGGCTTGAGCAGATATCCGGCCCCGCGCACCGTGTGGATCATGGGTTCACGGCCCGCGTCCACCTTCTTGCGCAGATAGGAGATGTACAGCTCCACGACATGGGCCTGGCCGCCGAAGTCGTACGACCACACCCGGTCGAGGATCTGTGCCTTGCTGAGGACGCGCCTCGGGTTGCGCATCAGAAAGCGCAGCAGTTCGAACTCGGTGGGCGACAGTTCGATCAGCTCGCCGGACCGGGTCACCTCGCGGGCCTCCTCGTCCATGACGAGGTCCCCGACGCAGAGCCGGGGACCCTCCTCCAGTTGCCGGGCCATGCCGGCGCGCCGCAGCAGCCCGCGCAGCCGGGCAACGACCTCCTCCAGGCTGAAGGGCTTGGTCACGTAGTCGTCGCCGCCCGCCGTGATGCCGGCGATGCGGTCCTCGACGGCGTCCCGCGCGGTGAGGAAGAGCACGCACACGTCGGGTTTCACGGTGTGCAGCGAGCGCAGCACGCCGAAACCGTCGGTGTCGGGGAGCATCACGTCCAGGACGACGGCGTCGGGCATGAGGTCCCGGGCCTCGGCGACGGCCGTGCCCCCGTCGCCGGCCGCACGCACCTCCCAGCCCTCGTAACGCAGGGCCCCGGACAGCACCTCGGCAAGGTCCGGATCGTCGTCGACAACGAGGACGCGCAGGGGTGTGCCGTCGGGGCGGGCGAGGGCGGGGCGGCCGGAGCGGGGTGTGGTCATGGCGCTTACCAGCATCCCTCCTCCCACGAGCGGTCGGCGGCGCCGGTCCCTCTGAGTTCGCTATGAGTGCCCTGGCACGTCCGCCGTGAGTTCCCTGCCCAGGGCCGCTCCCCCTGGTTCCCTGAGGGCAGGCTCAGAGTCCTCAGAGCCGCCTCAGAAGTTCCACCTGCACAGTTGCGTCCTCGATGCAGGAAAGGAACCGACCATGACCACGGTGCACCAGCAGCAGACACCGCTCGTGCCACCGGTCCTCAGGCGTTCCCCGGCGGGTCCGGTGCTGGTTCTGCTGTGGGCCGGGGCGGCCGCTGTGGTCGCCCTGTGGTGGCAGGACACCGGCTCCGTGGTGGGCACGGCCGGATGGCTGCTCGGGGCCGGACGGATCGCCGGGCTGCTGTGCGGCTACTCCTGCGCGGTCCTGGTCGGGCTGATGGCCCGTGTACCGCTCCTGGAGCGGCGCATCGGCTCGGACCGGGTGGCCCGCTGGCACGCGATGGCCGGGCGGTACACGGTCTGTCTGCTGGTCGCGCACATCGTGCTGGTCCTGGCCGGGTACGCCGCCCAGGACCGGGCCTCGATCGTGCACGAGACCGTCACGGTGGTGCTGCACTACCCGGAGATGCTCAAGGCCACCCTCGGCACGCTCGTCCTGTTCGCCGTGGGCATCACTTCTGCGCGCGCCGTCCGCCGCCGGGTCGGCCACGAATTCTGGTACGCCGTACACCTGCTGACGTACGGGGCGGTCTTCCTCGCCTTCGGCCACCAGCTCGCGCTGGGCGCGGAGTTCATCGGGAACGCGGTGGCCCGGGCCGCCTGGTATGCGCTGTATCTGGGCGTGGCGGCCGTCGCGGTGTGGTTCCGGGTCCTCACCCCGGTGCGGCTCAACCTGCGCCACCGGCTGCGGGTGGAGACGGTGCACCAGGAGGCGCCGGGCGTGTGGTCCGTCGTCATGCGGGGGCGGCGCCTGGACGACCTGGGTGCCCGGCCCGGACAGTTCTTCCGGTGGCGGTTCCTCACCGGCGGCCTGCGCTGGACGTCCACGCCGTACTCATTGTCGGCCCCACCCAGCCGGACCCGGCTGCGCATCACCGTCAAGGCACTGGGTGACCACAGCGGGTCGGTGGCCCTGCTGCGCCCGGGCACCCGGGTGTGGGCGGAGGGCCCCTACGGATCGCTGACCGCCGAGCGGGGGTCCACCGGCAAGTCGCTGCTGATCGCGGGCGGCGTCGGGATCACACCGCTGCGCGCCCTGTTCGAGACGCTACCGGGCGAGGTGACCCTGCTGTACCGGGCACGATCGGCGCAGAACCTGGCCCTGGGCGCGGAGTTGGAGGCGATCGGCCGGTGGCGCGGCGCACGGGTGCTGTACGCCCTCAACGGCGAGGACGGCGCGCGCCCGCAACTGACGTCCGGCGCCCTGCTCTCCGCCGTGCCGGAACTGACGGGCCACGACGTCTACCTGTGCGGGCCGCCCGCGTTCGCCGAGGCCATGTACGAGGCGCTGTGTGCCGCCGGCGTCCCCGACCGCCGTATCCACCACGAGTCGTTCGAGCTGTGAGGCCGAGATGCACGCGTTGAAGAGGAAGAGCCCGCTGCGGCGGATCGTGCTTGCGAGCGCCGCCACCGTCTCCGGGATGGTGCTGCTGCTGTCGATGAAGCCGCACACCACTCCCCGGATGGCCGCGGCCGGTCCCGCCCCGTCGAGCAGTGCGAGCGTGCCGGCCGGATCCGGCGGATCCGGTGACTCGAGCAGGTCCGGCGGGGCGGCGACGGCCGGTACGAAGACCGCCACCGGCGATTCAGTCCAGACCCGCTACGGCCCCGTCCAGGTCCGGATCAAGGTGAAGAACGGCAAGCTCACCGATGCGACCGCGGTGACGTACCCGCAGGAGAGCCCGAGGGATCAGGAGATCAACAGCTACGCCGTCCCGCAGCTGCGGCGGGAGGCGCTGGCCGCGCAGAGCGCGAACATCGACATGGTCTCGGGGGCCACGTACACGAGCCAGGGTTACCAGCAGTCGCTCCAGTCGGCGTTGGACTCCGTGAGGAGTTGAACGCACAGAGGTTCCGTCACGTACCTCTGGGCCAAGGGGGCCACTGGCCTCACCCGTCCCACGGAGGAACACGGAGGAGACCGTGTCCACGATCGCCGGTGGCCGCGCCGCGCGGCGCCAGACGATGCGCGCCATCCGCCCACGCCGCTCCCCTGCCGTGCCGTTGCTGGTCGCCCTCTGGGCGGGGGCGGCGGGCGTCATCTGGCTGTGGTGGATGAACACCCCGTCCATCGCCGACAACACCAGCCGGATACTCAATGCGGGGCGGATCACCGGCCTGCTCGCCGGCTATCTGATGGCGCTGGTCGTGCTGCAGATGGCACGCGTGCCCGCGCTGGAGCGCCGGGTCGGCTCCGACCGGGTCGCCCGCTGGCACGCGATGACCGGCAGGTACACCATCTGCCTCGTCCTCGCCCACCTCTTCCTGACGATGTGGGGCTACGCGCTTCAGTCCGGCAAGGGGCTGGGCGGGATCGTGCAGCAGACCATCGAATCGATCAACCAGCTGCCGGACGTGGGCAAGGCCGCCATCGGCACGGGTCTGCTGGTGCTGATCGGGCTGATCTCGATCGGCCCGATCAGGCGCCGGATCTCGTACGACCTCTGGTACCACGTCCATCTGCTCACCTACGCCGCCACCTACCTGTCGTTCTGGCACCAGTTGTCGACAGGCAACGAGTTCGCCGCCCAGCCGGAGGCGAAGACGGCCTGGTACGCGCTGTACGGATCGGTGACCGCGCTGGTGATCTGGTACCGGATCATCACCCCGATCCGGCTGAACCTGCGCCACCGGCTGCGGGTCGAGGCGGTCATCGAGGAGACGCCCGGCATCGTCTCGGTCCTGATGACCGGCCGGAAGCTGCACCGCATGGGCGCGGCGGCCGGTCAGTTCTTCCGCTGGCGGTTCCTCGCTCCCGGCATGCGTTTCAGCTCGCATCCCTACTCGCTGTCGGCGGCGCCCCGCCCCAACATGCTCCGCATCACGGTCAAGGCGATCGGCGACCACAGCTCGGCGTTGCGTGACCTGCGACCCGGCACCCGGGTGTGGGCGGAGGGCCCCTACGGGGCGCTCACCGCCGATCGGCGCAGCCGCGGCAAGGTGCTGCTGGTGGCCGGCGGCGTCGGCATCACTCCGATGCGGGCGCTGTTCGAGACGCTGCCCGGCGCCGCGGGCGACCTGACGCTCCTGTACCGGGCCAACAGCACGCAGGATCTGGCCCTGTGGGACGAGCTGGCCCAGATCGCCGAGGAGCGCGGCGCCCGGCTCATGTACGCCGTCAACAGCCCGGACGGGGAGCGTCCGGACATCTCCGCGGAGACCCTTCGGCGCAAGCTGCCGGACATCGATCGGCACGACGTCTTCATGTGCGGACCGCCCGGCTTCGCGCAGCACGTGTACGAGGCACTGCGCGGCGCGGGGGTCCCTGCCCGCCGCATCCATCACGAGTCGTTCGAGATGTGAGCGACGGGGAATCAGGAGCTTTGGGAGCGATGAGGAAGAGTCACCCCCTTCGGCGTGCCGTACTCGCCAGCGCCGCCACGGTGTCCGGGATCGTGCTGCTGCTGTCGCTGAAGCCGGCGTCGGATCCGGCCCAGGCTCACGCCGCGGGCGGAATCCCACCGAAGCAGTCCGCGGCGGCCCGGGAGTCGCCGCCGGGCGGCAGCGGGCAGCGGACGGGCACCCAGACCGTCACCGGCGACGTGGCCCAGACGCAGTACGGCGCCGTCCAGGTCCGCCTGACCGTCAGCGGCGGGAAGATCACCAAGGCCGAGGCCGTGCAGGCACCCAAGGGCGGGGTCAGCGACGAGAAGACCGCGCTGGCGGTACCCAAGCTGAACCAGGCGGCCGTCGCCGCGCAGAGTGCGGACATCGACGCGGTCTCGGGCGCCACGTATACGAGCGGCGGGTACAAGCAGTCACTGCAGTCGGCCCTCGACAAGGCCGGTGGCTGAGTGGTCGACCAGGTGACCGACCCCGCCGGGGCACCGCCCGCGCTGCGCCACGCGGAAGAGGTGATGGGGACCGTCGTCTCCTTCGACGTGCGCGGTGGTGAGCCCGAGGCCGTGCGGACCGCGCTGGAGGAGGCGATCGCCGGGCTGCACCGCGTGGACGAGGTGTTCAGCACCTACCGGGAGGACAGCCAGGTCTCGCGGCTGGCCCGGGGCGAGGTGACCGTCGAGCAGTGCGATCCGGAGGTCGCCGAGGTCCTCGCGCTGGGAGCCGAGGCGGAGCGGCTCAGCAACGGCTGGTTCAGCACGCGGTACGAGGGACGGATCGACCCGACCGGGATCGTGAAGGGCTGGGCCGTCGAACGCGCGGCCCGGCACCTGGCGGCGACCGGGGCCGAGGGGGTGAGCGTCAACGGCGGCGGTGATGTGCAGATGTACGGCATGCCCGGGCCGCACCGCCCCTGGCGGGTCGGCATAGCGGATCCGCTGTTTCCCGGCGGGCTCGCGGCGGTGGTCTCCGCGGCCGGCGCCCGCGAACTGGCCGTGGCCACCTCGGGAACCGCGGAGCGCGGCGCCCACATCGTGGATCCGCGCACCGGCAGGTCGGCCGTGACCGACCTGGTGGCGGTGACCGTGGTGGGTCCCCGGCTGACCTGGGCGGACGCCTGGGCGACGGCGGCCTTCGCGATGGGCTCGCGGCAGGCGCCGGCCTGGCTGGAGTCGCTGCCGGACGTGGAAGCGCTGCTGATCACGACTGGGAGCGAGGTGCGGTGCACGGGAGGGCTGGCGGCACACCTGGGCTGAACCGTGCCGGCGCACCAAGGAGGGCACAGCGGTCTCCGGTGTGCCCTCCTCCCGGTCTCAGTGGTGGTTCTGGGCCAGCCGCAGCAGGTGGTCCGCCAGCGCCTGGCCTCCGCTCGGATCACGGCTGATCAGCAGCACCGTGTCGTCGCCCGCGATCGTGCCGAGGATGTCGTGCAGTTCCGCCTGGTCGATGGCCGAGGCCAGGAACTGGGCCGCACCCGGCGGCGTACGCAGGACCACGAGGTTGGCGGAGGCCTCCGCGGAGATCAGCAGTTCCTGCGACAGGCGCCGCATCCGCTCCTCCTTGGCCGACTCACCCAGCGGCGCGCGAGGGGTGCGGAAGCCGCCCTCGCTGGGGACCGCGTAGATGAGGTCGCCGTCGGTATTGCGGATCTTCACCGCGTTCAGCTCGTCCAGGTCCCGGGAGAGCGTCGCCTGGGTGACGTTCAGCCCGTCGTCGGCGAGGAGCTTCGCCAACTGGCTCTGGGAGCGCACCGGTTGCCGGTTGAGGATGTCCACGATCCGGCGGTGGCGTGCGGTGCGGGTCTGCGGCACGGAGGGCCCAGCGGCCTCGTGGTCCTGCGCCTGGCTCATCGTCGTCTCATTCTCCGGATCGTCCGTCCCCGTTCACTGCGTCGAGGACGCCGGGAAGCGCCCGGAGGAACGCCTCCACCTCGTCGTCGCCGAGGTTCAGCGGCGGCATCAGCCGTACGACGTTCGGGGCGGGCGCGTTCACCAGGAGACCGGCGTCCTGAGCCGCCTGCTGCGCCGGTTGCGCCAGCGGCTCGGTGAGCACGATACCCAGGAGCAGACCCGAGCCCCGGACCTGCCCGACGAGTGGGTGGCCCAGCGACTCGATTCCCTCCCGCAGCCTCTCCCCCTGGCGCTTCACATGCTCCAGCAGTCCCTCGGCCGCGATGGTGTCGAGGACGGCGAGGCCGGCCGCGCATGCGACGGGGTTGCCGCCGAAGGTCGTGCCGTGCTGTCCGGGCTGGAGCAGTCCGGCGGCCCGGCCGAAGGCGACGGTGGCACCGAGCGGCAGCCCGCCGCCGAGGCCCTTGGCGAGCGTGACCACGTCCGGCAGGACACCCTCGTGGGCCTGGTACTCGAACCAGTGCCCGGTACGACCGACACCCGTCTGCACCTCGTCGAGGACGAGCAGCGCCCCGGTGGCGGCGGTGATCGCACGGGCCGCCTTCAGATATCCGGCGGGCGGGACGACGACACCGTTCTCGCCCTGGATCGGCTCGATGATCACAAGGGCGGTGTCCTCGGTGACCGCGGCGGCCAGGGCCTGGGCGTCGCCGTACGGGACGTGCGTGACGTCACCGGGCAGCGGCAGGAACGGTGCCTGCTTGCCGGGCTGGCCGGTGAGCGCGAGGGCGCCCATGGTGCGGCCGTGGAAGCCGCCGTCGGTGGCGACCATGTGGGTGCGCCCGGTCAGCCGGCCGATCTTGAAGGCTCCCTCGTTGGCCTCGGCGCCGGAGTTGCAGAAGAAGACCTTGCCGTCCCGGCCGAAGAGATGCAGCAGGCGCTCGGCGAGGACGACGGGCGGTTCGGCGATGAACAGGTTCGAGACGTGGCCGAGCGAGGCGATCTGCCGGCTGACGGCCTCGACGACCGCGGGGTGGGCGTGGCCGAGCGCGTTCACGGCGATGCCGCCGACGAAGTCAAGGTACTCCCTGCCGTCGGCGTCCCACAGTCTCGCGCCCTCGCCGCGGACGAGGGGGAGCCGCGGCGTGCCGTAGTTGTTCATGAGCGCACCCTGCCACCGCTGGGTAAGCTCCTGGTTGGCCGTCGTTCCCGTCATGCGTCGTCCCCCTCGTGCTCGTCGGGCAGCACCATCGTGCCGATGCCCTCGTCGGTGAAGATCTCCAGCAGGATCGAGTGCTGAACTCGACCGTCGATGACGCGGGCGGTGTTGACGCCGTTGCGTACGGCGTACAGGCAGCCCTCCATCTTCGGCACCATGCCGGAGGACAGTTCCGGCAGCAGCTTCTCCAGCTGGGACGCGGTGAGGCGGCTGATCACCTCGTCGCTGTGGGGCCAGTCCTCGTAGAGACCCTCGACGTCCGTGAGGACCATGAGGGTTTCGGCGCCCAGTGCCGCAGCGAGTGCCGAAGCCGCCGTATCAGCATTGACGTTGTAGACATGTCCGTCGTCCTGACTCCTGGCGATCGACGAGACGACCGGGATGCGGCCGTCGGCGAGCAGCGCCTCGATCGCGCCCGTGTCGATCGCGGTGATCTCGCCCACCCGCCCGATGTCGACCAACTCGCCGTCGATCCGGGGATGGTGCTTGGTGGCGGTGATGGTGTGCGCGTCCTCGCCGGTCAGTCCGACGGCGAGCGGGCCGTGCTGGTTGAGCAGCCCGACCAGCTCGCGTTGCACCTGCCCGGCCAGCACCATGCGCACGACGTCCATGGCCTCCTCGGTGGTGACACGCAGACCCGCCTTGAACTCGCTGACGATGCCGTGCCTGTCGAGTGCGGCGCTGATCTGCGGGCCGCCGCCGTGCACGACGACCGGCCTGAGGCCGGCGTGCCTCAGGAAGACGACGTCCTGGGCGAAGGCGGCCTTCAGCTCCTCGTTCACCATGGCGTTGCCGCCGAACTTGATGACGATCGTCTTGCCGTGGTGCCGGGTCAGCCAGGGCAGAGCCTCGATGAGGATCTGAGCCTTGGGCAGCGCGGTGTGCTTACGGGTCGTTCCGTTGCTCATGAGGAGTAGGCGCTGTTCTCGTGGACGTAGTCGGCGGTGAGGTCGTTGGTCCAGATGGTGGCGGTCTCGGAGCCCGCGGCGAGGTCGGCGACGATGTGCACCTCGCGATAACGCATGTCGACGAGCGCGCGGTCCTCGCCCAGGGAGCCGTTCTTGCAGACCCAGACGCCGTTGATGGCCACGTTGAGCTGGTCGGGCTCGAAAGCGGCCCGTGTGGTGCCGATCGCCGACAGGACGCGGCCCCAGTTGGGGTCCTCGCCGTGGATCGCGCACTTGAGGAGGTTGTTGCGGGCGATGGAGCGGCCCACCTCGACGGCGTCGTCCTCGCTCGCCGCGTTGATCACCTCAACCTTGATGTCCTTGCTGGCGCCCTCGGCGTCGCCGATGAGCTGCCGGCCGAGGTCGGCGCAGACCTCCCGCACGGCCTCGGCGAATTCCTCGTGCTCCGGGGCGACGCCGGACGCCCCGGAGGCGAGCAGCAGCACGGTGTCGTTGGTGGACATGCAGCCGTCGGAATCGAGGCGGTCGAAGGTGACCTCGGTGGCGGCACGCAGGGCCCTGTCCAGCGTCTCCGTCTCGACGTCGGCGTCCGTGGTCACCACGACGAGCATGGTGGCCAGGCCCGGCGCGAGCATGCCCGCCCCCTTGGCCATGCCGCCGACGGTCCAGCCGTCCCCGGTCACCACGGAGGTCTTGTGGACGGTGTCGGTGGTCTTGATGGCGATGGCGGCCTTCTCGCCGCCGTGCTCGGACAGCTGGGCTGCGGCCTTCTCGACGCCCGGCAGGAGCTTGTCCATCGGGAGCGGGACGCCGATGAGTCCGGTGGAGCAGACGGCGACCTCGATGGCACCCCGGCCGAGGACGTCCGCGACCTTCTCGGCCGTGGCATGCGCGTCCTGGAAGCCCCTGGGCCCCGTGCAGGCGTTGGCGCCGCCGGAGTTGAGGACGACCGCGGAGACCTGGCCGGCCTTGAGGACCTGCTCCGACCACAGCACCGGCGCGGCCTTCACGCGGTTGGACGTGACGACCCCCGCGGCGGCGCGGCGGGGCCCGTTGTTGACCACGAGGGCCAGGTCCGGGTTGCCGCTCGCCTTGATGCCTGCGGCGATGCCTGAGGCGGTGAACCCCTTGGCAGCGGTGACGCTCACGGTGCGACTCCGATCGTGGAAAGCCCGGTGGTCTCGTCGAGTCCGAGGGCGATGTTCATGCTCTGGACGGCACCGCCCGCGGTGCCCTTGGTCAGGTTGTCGATGGCGCTGATCGCGATGATGCGGTGCACGGCGGCGTCGTATGCGACCTGCAGCTGAACGGCGTTGGAACCGTAGACGGACGCGGTGGCGGGCCACTGCCCCTCCGGCAGGAGGTGGACGAAGGGCTCGTCGGCGAAAGCCTTCTCGTAGGCGGCACGGACGGACTCGGCGGTGACGCCCGGCCCGGCCTTGGCGCTGCAGGTGGCCAGGATGCCGCGCTGCATCGGGGCGAGGGTCGGCGTGAAGGAGACGGAGACGGCCGCGCCTGCGGCCGCGCCGAGGTTCTGCATGATCTCGGGGGTGTGCCGGTGCACGCCACCGACGCCGTACGGCGACATCGACCCCATGACCTCGCTGCCGAGCAGATGCGGCTTGGGCGACTTGCCGGCTCCGGAGGTGCCGGAGGCGGCGACGATCACGGCCTCGGTCTCGGCGAGTCCCGCGGCATAGGCCGGGAAGAGCGCGAGCGAGGCGGCGGTCGGGTAGCATCCGGGCACCGCGATGCGCTTGGACCCCTCCAGCGCCGCGCGGGCACCCGGCAGTTCGGGGAGGCCGTAGGGCCACGTCCCGGCGTGCGGAGTCCCGTAGAACCTCTCCCAGTCGGCCGCGTCCTTCAGCCGGAAGTCGGCGCCCATGTCGATCACGAGCACGTCCGGCCCGAGTTGTTCGGCGACGGCGGCCGACTGCCCGTGGGGCAGCGCGAGGAAGACGACGTCGTGCCCGGCGAGCACGGCAGGGCTGGTCTCCTCGAGGATGCGATCGGCGAGGGGCAGCAGATGAGGCTGCAGCGCGCCGAGGCGCTGCCCGGCGTTGGAGTTCCCGGTCAGGGCGCCGATCTCGACCTCGGGATGCGCCAGAAGCAGACGCAGCAGCTCCCCACCCGCGTAGCCGCTCGCTCCGGCCACCGCCGCACGTACCGTCATGGAACCCTCCTCCTGGATAGCATGACTATACGTTGTCATGCACGTTTATGCAATACGCGGGGAGGGCATCCCCGGTGTCGCGCCACGGGGGCGGCCCGAGCCTGCGGGAAACGCGGAGGTCACCGGGGCGCGGCCGCGGTCGGAGACAGTGACAGCAATGCCCGCCACACGGCCGCCCCCCGGAACGGACCCCGGGTTCAGGAAAACAGATCCGGCCTTGACGGAAAACGGAGCTCTGCCGAGAAACAGGGCAACAAGCGAAGAACACGGGACAAAGGCCTTGGCAGATCGCGATGCCGACGGCACCCATGGCGGCGATTTCGGTGAGACCGTGGTCGAACCGGAACAGCCCCGTCCGCCGGGGGTCCGGGCGCCGCTGAGTCGCGCGGCGCCCGAGAGGTCCGGCGCCCACAGACGGACCTCGCCGCCCGCCGGGCAGTCGGCCGTGATCGTCGGCCTCTGCACGGTGTGCCCGGTGGGAAGGGCACCGAGGCGGGGACCCCACCGCTCGGCGGGGTCCCGTTACGGAATGGGACAAGGACATGACTCACACATGGATTCCGGGTAAATGGACCCGGCCGCGAGGGGCGCGGTTCACCGTGCCTTGCGCGCCGCGTACGCCCGTGCCGCCCGTACCCGGTTGCCGCACTTCGTCGTGCACCAGCGCCGCGCTCCGTGCGAGCGCAGGAACCAGCGGGCGCAGCCCTGCGCGGCACACTCGGTGAGCTGGTCGGCCTCGGAGCCGGTGAGCAGGTCGGTGGCGTCCTCCGCCAGCACGGACAGCGCGGCGGCCGCCGGGTTGCCGACGTCCGCCTCGACGGAGCGGTGCGGGCCCTCGGGGGTCCAGGCCAGCCGGGGGGTGGAGGGCGCCGCAGCCAGGGCGGAGTTCAGGGTCGCCAGGTCCTCGGCCGAGGGGACCACGTGAATCCCGTGGGCCCGGAACAACGCCCGCAGTGCCTCGCGCAGGCCCAGCAGCCGCCCGAACTGCCTGCCGTTCAGCACAACCCGGTCGGGCAGCAGCTCGTGCCGTACGAGCCACAGGTGCGCGGCCTCCGCGTCGTCGAGCAGGTCGACGGGACCGTGGCTGACGGTGAAACGCGTGTTGACCAGCGCCAGGGAGGCATAGCGATCCTCACCGGGGACCGGGAGCTGGTGCAGGTAGACGGGGGTGTCGTGATCCACGCTCTCATGCTAATCCTTGCGATTCTCCGTGAGGAGACCTAGCGTTCCTCACGGAGAATCGAAACAGAACCCGTGAGAGGTGAGAGACCGTGACGTTCGACGTGGACGCGCTGCGCAAGGACTTCCCGATCCTGGAACGGACGGTCGAGGGCGGCGCCCGTCTCGTCTACCTGGACTCCGGCGCCACCACTCAAAAGCCGCTCCAGGTACTCGACGCCGAACGGGACTTCTACCTCCGGCACAACGCCGCCGTGCACCGCGGTGCCCACCAGCTGGCCGAAGAGGCGACAGAGGCGTACGAGGGCGCCCGGCAGACCGTCGCCCGGTTCATCGGTGCCGCCGACGACGAGGTGGTCTTCACCAAGAACACGACCGAGAGCCTCAATCTCGTCGCGTACGCCCTGGGCAACGACCGGCGTCTCGGACCCGGCGACCGGATCGTGGTGACGGAGATGGAGCACCACGCCAACCTGGTGCCCTGGCAGCAGCTCGCCGAGCGCACCGGGGCGACGCTGGACTGGTTCGGCCTCACCGACGACGGCCGTCTCGACCTCACCAGGGTCGACGAACTCGTGGACGAGCGCACCAAGGTGCTCGCCGTCACCCACCAGTCCAACGTTCTCGGCACGATCAACCCCGTACGCGCCCTCGCCGACCGGGCCCACGCGTTCGGCGCGCTCGTCGTGGCCGACGGTGCCCAGTCGGTGCCCCACCGCCCGGTCGACGTGGGCGAACTGGGCGCCGACTTCCTCGCCTTCTCCGGGCACAAGATGCTGGGCCCGAGCGGCGTCGGCGTGCTGTGGGGCCGGCGCGAACTTCTCGCCGATCTCCCGCCCTTTCTCACCGGCGGTTCGATGATCGAGATCGTCGAGATGGATCGCACCGCCTTCCTGCCGCCGCCTCAGCGCTTCGAGGCGGGTGTACCGATGACGGCCCAGGCGGTCGGACTCGCGGCGGCGGTGGACTACCTGGAGGCACTGGGCATGGACGCGGTGGCGGCACACGAGGACCGGCTGACCGCCCGCGCCCTGGAACTGCTCGGCGAGCTCCCCGGCGTACACATCGTCGGTCCGCGCGACCTCACCGACCGAGGGTCGGCCGTGTCCTTCACCGTCGACGGCATCCACCCGCACGACGTCGGCCAGGTCCTGGACGAACGGGGCGTCGCGGTCCGTGTGGGTCACCACTGCGCCCGCCCGATCGTCCGCCGCTACGGAATCCCGGCGACGACCCGGGCGACCTTCTACGTGTACAACACGCCGGACGAGGTGGATGCCTTGGTGGAGGGCGTCCGCGCAGCTCAGGCCTACTTCGGAGGGTGATCGGCGAGAGCGCTTGACCTGGAGCGCGCTCCAGGTTCTGCGGTCTTGTCCATGGCCGGCCAAGAGCCCCTCCCGTCCGATCGGGAGCCGACCCTGACCATCGCCCAGGTCGGGTCCACAGGAGAGTGACCACCGTGCCGGGCGCGGTGGTCTCAGACGTAGGGTCGAGCGCATGGTGGATCGTGAGTTCTGGCCCGTGACGGACCTGCTGACCCATCTCGCCGGGCGATGGCGCGTGGAGCGCACGGTGCGGGACCTCGCGACCGGCGGGGGAGGCCGCTTCAGCGGGACGACCGTGTTCTCGCCTCCGGAGGACGGCGGTGACGGGCTGCTGCACCACGAGTCCGGCACGTTCGTCTGGCAGGGCACCCCCCGTCCGGCCGAGCGGACGCTGTGGTTCCTGCCGGGGGCGTCCGCGGCCACCTCCGACGTGCGGTTCGCCGACGGCCGCCCGTTCCACGACCTCGATCTCGCAAGTGGCCGCCATGTCACCGAGCATCCGTGCGCTGCGGACCTCTATCGGGGCGAGTTCACGGTTCGTGACGCAGACCACTGGCGGACGGTCTGGCGGGTCGGCGGGCCCGCGAAGGCCCTCGTCCTGACCACGGACTACACGCGCGAGCACCTTCCGTCAGACGCGTTCCTGTGACGCGGCCTCCAGACGGAGGTTCCAGCGTCCGTTGCGGCCGGCGAGCGTGACTGTCGACAGGGGGCGCACGTCGATGTTCCAGTACGCCGACGGCTGTGCCCTCAACGCGTAGACCAGCGCCGCCCTGACCACCGACGGCTCAGTCACGGCGACGATACGACTGCCGTCCTCGACCGGACGCGTCTCCAGCCAGCCGCCCACCCGGGAGATGAAGGACATCAGCGGCTCTCCGCCGTGCGGCGCCGAGCGGGGGTCGGCGAGCCAGGCGTCCACCGCCGCGGGCTCCCGGGCCATCGCCTCGCCCAGCGTGAGCCCGCGCCAGCGGCCCATGTGGCAGTCCCTCAGGGCCGGCTGCACCAGTGGTGCGTACCCGAGCGCGTCCCCGGTCGCCCGGCTCCGGGGGGTCGGCGAGCAGTAGCGCAGCTCGGCCGTCGCCAGCGGCACCAGGTTCCGGGCGGCACGCTGCACCTCGTCCCAGCCGGCCTGGTCCAGTGGCCGGTCGTCCTCGAAGCGCTCTGCGAGCAGCGAGGAGCTGCGCGCCGCGGCGACGAATGTGACCCGAAGATGCATGCCGCGATCGTGTGCCGATCAAGTGCGCAGGTCAAGGGGCGTTACTCAGGAGTGACCAAAGGTATCGGCGCCTTGACGCATGACCTGCCCCGACTCGTCGAGCCAGAGCACCCTCCACCGGCCAAATCCCTCGAGCGGCTCGAAACCGTGCTGGGCGGAGACGCCGTGCGCGTCGTGACGAACGCGCCGGCCACGCCGCGGGCGGCCTACTGGCCCGGGCCATGCCCGGCCGGCAGGTCATCGGATGGGCGCTGGTGCTGTGCCTGCCGTTCACCCTGCCCGGTGCGCTCGTCGCCCTGTCGTACGAACCGGCCCACCTCAACCTCCACGGCCTGCCGGAGCTGCTGTGGGTGGCGGCCGGTTCGCAGTTCCCGGGCTCGTGGTCCGGTATCCGGGCATGGCCGCGATCGGCATACCGAAGGCCAGCCAGTTGCAGCCGGCGCAGCCGCTGCACACACTGGTGTCGTCGGTACTGCTCCTCGGCGAGCATCTCACTCCGGCCGCGCGGCTCACGGCCGCCGCGGTGCTGGTCTGTATCGCGGTCGCCCAGCGGGCGCGGAGCTGACCGGAGCGGGGTGCACGGACAGGGTCGGCCGGCGCAACCCGGCCGTACACTCACGGCCACGGACCGATACTCCCGCACGTGACGAGGAGGCCCATCAGATGCGCGCAACTGTGGGCGACAAGCTGGTGCAGCACGGCAGGATCGTCGGGCAGCACGACAAGATCGGTGAGATCGTCGAAGTGATGGGGACCAACGGCAACCCGCCGTACCGCGTCCGCTTCCAGGACGGGCACGAAGGTGTGTGCTCACCTGGCCCCGACACCGAGATCCGCCACAGGGAAATGGAACAGCCGATCGGCCAGTAGAGCGGGCGGGGAGTCAGTGCGCTGGCTCCGCTGGCCGCCCGAAGTGGTCGGCGGCCACTGTCGTCATCGCTCCGATCGGATCCGCCGCCACTTCCTTGGCGGCGAAGAAGACGTGCCCGCCCACCTGCGGGTACCGCTTGGCCAGGGTGAGGTGCCGGGAGAGTTCCGCCGGGTCCTGCCAGGCGGCCGGCTGTGCCGGGTCACCGGCCTTGTACAGCGCCTCACCCACGTACAGCCCTACGGACGTACCCTGGGTGACCCCTGCCCACCAGCGCACGAGTTCCGCGTAGTCGGCGGGCGGGTAGCCGATGTTCCAGTAGAGCTGTGGGCAGATGTAGTCGAGCCAGCCGGATCGCACCCATTTCCTCGTGTCCGCGTACAGGTCGTCGAACGTCTGCACACCTGCCCGGGTGGCCGAACCGCGAGAGTCGGTCGCGGCATTGCGCCACACCCCGAAGGGGCTGACCCCGAAACTGGCGGCGGGCCGGATCTGCCGGACACGGGCGGAGGTCTCGCGCACCAGAAGGTCGATGTTGTTCCGGCGCCAGGCGGCCCTGCTCACAAAGCCCCCGCCGTACGCCGCGTACGCCGCGTCGTCGTGGAAGACCTGGCCCGCGACGGGATAGGGGTAGAAGTAGTCGTCGAAGTGGACGCCGTCGACCGGGTAGCGGCGTACGGCGTCGAGGACCGCGTCCTCGACGAAGGCGCGGACCTCGGGCAGTCCGGGGTTGTAATAGAGGTGCCCACCGTGAGCCACGGCCCATTCGGGATGCCTGCGCGCGGGGTGCGAGGCGGCGAGCCGTGACAGGTCGGTGTGGGTGGCGATGCGGTAGGGGTTGAACCAGGCGTGCAGCTGAAGTCCGCGCGCATGCGCCTCCTCGACGGCCGTGCCCAGCGGGTCCCAGCCGGGATCCTTGCCCTGGGTTCCGGTGAGGTACCAGGACCAGGGCTCGTACGGCGAGGGCCACAGCGCGTCGGCCGTGGGACGGACCTGGAAAAAGACGGTGTTCAGCCCGTGCCGTACCGCAGAGTCCAGGCGGTCGCGCAGCTGGGCCCGCTGGACGGACGCCGACAGTCCGGCGCGGGCGGGCCAGTCACGGTTGAACATGGTCGCGAGCCACATCCCGCGCAACTCGACGCTCGATCTCCGGCGCCGGGGGGCGGCCGCGGCCCCCGGGGTGAGGGCCGACAGCGACAGCGCTGCCGCCATGAACGCCCGCCGTGACAACCGCCCCATCTGCACACCCTCGCACTCTGCGGATCCGAACCCTCACGGATCGCCTTCGCGGCACAGCATGCACCCACCCGGACGATCGATCATCGATACTTGAGAGTAACGTGCACGAATGGAGCAGGCGACCGGTACCCGAACGGACCTGCCACAGCCGTAGATCAGCGAAAGGGACGATGTGACCGACATCGAACGCGTCGGAGTGGTGGGCTGCGGCCAGATGGGAGCGGGGATCGCCGAGGTGTGCGCCCGCGCCGGCCTGGACGTGATGGTCGCCGAGACCACCGGCGAGGCCCTGGAGATCGGGCGGACCCGTCTGTTCACCTCTCTGTCCAAGGCGGCCGAGCGCGGCAAGATCTCCGAGGAGGAGCGGGAGGCGACGCAGGCGCGCCTCACCTTCACCACCGACCTCGGCGAGTTCGCGGACCGCAACCTGGTGATCGAGGCGGTCGTCGAGAACGAGCAGGTGAAGACGGAGATCTTCCGGGTGCTCGACCAGGTGGTGACCCGCCCGGACGCCATTCTCGCCTCCAACACCTCCTCGATCCCGCTGGTGAAGCTCGCGGTCGCCACCTCGCGTCCCGACCAGGTGGTCGGCATCCACTTCTTCAACCCGGCACCGGTGCAGAAGCTGGTCGAGCTGATCCCGGCGCTCACCACCTCCGAGGGCACCCTCGGCCGGGCCCAGCTGTTCGCCGAGAAGGTCCTCGGCAAGCACGCGATCCGCGCTCAGGACCGCTCCGGCTTCGTCGTCAACGCGCTGCTCGTGCCCTATCTGCTCTCCGCCATCCGCATGTTCGAGTCGGGCATCGCGGGCCGCGAGGACATCGACAACGGCATGGAGATGGGCTGCGCCCACCCGATGGGCCCGCTGAAGCTCGCCGATCTGATCGGCCTGGACACGATCGTCTCGATCGCCAACTCGA
>NZ_JAYWVC010000111.1:0-27523 GCF_036281785.1 Streptomyces chiangmaiensis
CAGATCTAGCCCTGTAGTACTAGCCGGCCCGGCCAGGGCGCACAGCTCCACGAGCAGCGGCAGGCCCATGGATAGCTGCAGGACCGCTTCCACCGCCCCGGATCGGTCATCCCGCGTGTGGCCAGCAAGGCTCGCGTCTCGACCTCGGTGAACACCTCCAGCGGTACGTCAACCACTACGGTCCGTAACTGTGCCCATTCCCGTTCCACCAGCTCGTCGCGCCCGGCCAGCACCACCATCACGTTGGCCGGCAGAGACCCGAAGGCGTCCTGCAGCAAATCTCGCAACCACCCGTCCAGATAACGGCCAGTCTGCTCCCAGGTATCGAAGAACAGCACGACCCACCGGTGCTGGCCGCACAATCGGTCCAGCTCGGTGACGAACGCTCGGCTCACCTCGGCCGCGCCACGTGCTCGCCCTCGACGCCCCCGTGCTCCGGCACCCGCCCGCAGTCGGTCCAGGCCCTGCGCCGTGGCCTCCGGATTCGCCATCGCGGTCACCATCGAGGCCCCGGGAATCAACGACACCGCCCCCAGCGTGGCCTGACTTACCAAGCGGCTCGACAACGACGCACCGCCCTCCGCCCCGCCAGCGCCCTCTGCTGGTACCGGCTCGGCCGCTGCCTGCTGTTCCCGGCGGAACTGCTCGACTGCCCGATCGAATCCCTTGAGCGGACCCGTCTCGTCAGCCAGCTGCCGAGCCAACTCCGACAGAGATTGCACTACGCCGTGGACGTCGCCCTCATCCACGACCGCGGTTACCGCACCGGCCCGCCGGGCTACGTCCCCCCACTGCCGCAGCAATGTGGACTTCCTCACCCCGCCCACCCCGCGCACATGGAACAGGAACTCCGCCGGATCCCTCTCCGACAGCGGATCCTTCGCCAAGTTCTCGGTGAACAGCGACACCTGCGTGCGCCGGCCCACGAAATGTGCCCGCGTACGTTGCCGTAACAGCTCACCGCGCGGCTGGCGCTCACCACCCGAGGTCGACATGCCTCCACCCCCGTCTGCCGCCACATCGTCTGACGTCGTACTCGCCAGCAGTATGACGCGACGGCAGCGGCGCGGTGGGTATCTCGTATCCGGACGATCCCGCCCGGCGCCGCCAGGTCGGTCGGCGGCTACGCCACCACCGCCGTTCGGCGGCTCATTCCTCTGCGCGCAGATGCGCGGACCTGCGGCCTGCGGGGCCCGGTCCGCGACGCGTTGCTCGCCGACATCGTCCCGGCACGGGCAAACGGGCGGGCGTGCCGCTTCCCCTTTGCCCACCTCTCGCCGCCTAACCTGCGGCCGGAGGCCGGGCCGGAACGGGACGAACGCAGGAGCGTCGGCCCGAGGCGCTGGGCCGCGCGCCGCCGCGCTGAGAGGGATCACTATCCTGAGATCTGCCTGAGCAGCTCGAGGCTGGCTGATCCTTGCAGTCGAGAACTTCCCCGCGTATTCACCGCGGCCACCCGCAGAAACCCGGTGACAGCCGGACAGCCCCGGAGCCTTCCCTCGATCGTTGGGGGCGTGTTCGGGGTTTCACCGTGTCGAGCCGCACCCGCTCTGACCAGCAAAAAGGCCCTCCCGGAGGGAGGGCTCTCAGTGGCGCCCCCGGCAGGAGCAGCAAAACATGGGAAGCCGGTTCGGTGCTGGTCGGCGGGGGTTCGCTGGTGGTGACGGGGACCGTCTCACTCTGACCGTGAAGCCCGGGGTCGCCGCACCTCTGCAGAACCCCTGATGAGGGTGTCGGGTGCCGGCGAGACGGTCTCGGTAGTTGTCGGTCGCGGCGGCGATGTTCTGCGCGAGCGTTGTGTTGTCGGCTGTGTCGCCGGCGTAGGGCGGTTGCGGGGTGCCAGGCGCAGATCGAAGGGTGGGGCATCGTCGTCATCTGTTACACGATCCAGAAGTCGGCGCGTTCCTCGAGGCGGCGGTTGCCGAGGATGACAAGTTCGTTGAGGGTGGTGGCGGGCAAGGGGTAGAGGCGGACCTGGTCCTCGTCTCGGTCGATGAGCTTGCGCAGTGCGCTGCGGAGCTGCTGGATCGTCTTCTTCGTGGGCAGCGTGACCTCGAAGACGCTGTACTGGACGCGGGCGCCATGGCTTGCCAGAAGGTCGGAGATCTCGGCGCGCCGGTCGTCGTCGCCGATGTCGTAACTGACGAGCAGGGTGTAGGCCATGTCGGGTGGTCACCGCCAGCCGATGGGGGTGTAGGCCGGGGTGCGGCCGGTGATGACGTTGGCGAGGTGGCGGGCCTGGACGGTCAGCGCGGTGCGGTAGGAGACGCGCCGCCCGGTGGTCGGGTGGTGGGCGGCGGTGAGCATGCGCCGCTCGTACGCGGCAAGGAAGGTGCGGAGCGTGTCGCGGTCCATGCGGCAGCCGCGCTCACCGCTCTCGTCGGTGGCGAATCCGGCCGGGCTGACCTTCGAGGCTGTACAGAGGCCGATAACGAGGTGGTCGACGATGACGGGGCGGAACTCCTCGACCAGGTCGAGCGCGAGGGAGGGCCGTGAGCGGCGCATCTCGTGCAGGAAGCCGACGGCCGGGTCGAGCCCGGCGAGTTCGACAGCGGCGACGGCCTCCCGGGTGAGGAGGGTGTAGCCGAAGGAGAGCATGGCGTTGACGGGGTCGGGAGGGGGACGGCGCCGCCGGTGCGTGAACGCCCATGTCGGCCCGAGCGCGGCGCCCAGGGCGGCGAAGTAGTCGCGGGTGGCGGCACCCTCGGTGCCCATCAGCACCGCGGGTGAGGCGGCATCCAGAGCTGCCCTGCGTGCGGCGAGCAGCCGGTCGGCCACCGTTTCGACACCGTTGAGCTTTCCCGCCCGGGCGGTGCGGAGCAGGCAGGTCCGCATGTTGGCGATCTTCCCAGCGACGAAGGACGCGGCGAGGGCGAGCTTGGCCTGGTTCTTGTCGGCGAGGCGATGCTGTTCATGACGCAACCAGACATCGGATCCCTGGGGCCCCAGCAGGCGTCCGAGGAACTCGCCGTCTTCTTCGGTGAGTACGACGTCGATCCCGTGTTCCAAAGCGCGGCGTAGAAACGGGCTGGTCAAGGTCACGGGAGCGGTGCATACCACCTGCCGCACTCGCTCGTATGGCACGGACAACAGCTGACTTTGCCGGTGGACGACGCGCATCCGCCCGCCCTTGGTGCGCAGCGAGGCGCCCGGCTCGGTGACGTACACGGTCGACTCCAGCGGCGAGATGTGCGTTGCCGCCCGTGTGCCGGAGCGCGCGGTGGTGGTCTTGCCGAGGAACTCGACGCCCTCGTCGAAGCTCTCGATGCGCGACTTATCAGTGTTTAGGTCGAGTTCGAGCCGTTCGAGCGCCTGCTCGGCGAACTCCAGGACGCGTTCGCCCTCGGTCTGAGTGGCGACGGGTACGGCGAAGTCGTCGCTGTAGCGCAGCACCCGGAATCCGGCGCGCAGCATCTCCCGGTCGAACGAGTCAAGGTAGAGGTTGGTGAGTACGGGCGACAGTGAGCTGCCCTGGTGCAGACCGCGCCCGGACCGGATGCGCCGCGCGGCCGGTCCCACCCCGGGCCGGTTGACGAGCTGCCCGATGAGATGGCATGCCTCTGCATCGGGAACGACCTCACGGAGTCGGGTGAGGGCGGGCCACCGAGGGATCTTCTCGAAGCAGTCCTTGATATCGGCGCGAACCACCCACCGTACACCCTCGTCCCGTGCGGTGGCGAGGTCGTGCAGCGCGTCGGCGACCGAGAGCCCCTTGCGGTAGGCGTACGACCACGGCAGGAGTACGGCGTCGATGATGTCGTCGATTACCTCCATGATCGCGCGCTCGACGATCCGATCCTCCACCGCTGGCACGGCCAGCAGTCGTTTGCCACCCGACTTCTTCCCGATCTCCATCGCGTACACGGGCGACGGCCGCCACGACCCGTCACGTAACGCCGTGCTGAGCGTCCCCAGCCGCCCGAGCACGCCGTCGGCGTACGCGGACACATGCGGATTGGGCACCCCGTCCTCAAGATCATTGGCCTGTACCTCACGCCATGCGTCGAGGAGCGACGCTTCGGAGGCGGCACGGTGGAGGAGCTCGGCCATGAGGGCATCTCCCTTCGCGCGAGGTGACAGGTCGGGAAGGCGACCGGTTGCAGCATGCACTGCGGGCTGCGCATCAGCGGAAATAGGTAGGTAGGTCATCGTCTCAAGAAGGAGAAATCCGAGTTTCTATGCCCTGCGGGCTGCGCGTCAGCGGAAATTGCAGGTGTTCAATCCCAGCAGTGATTCCCTGCCTCGTTTCTATGCCCTGCGGGCTGCGCGTCAGCGGAAATTCGGAGATCAGAAAAAGTGGGCAACCCTCGTGGAGGAGGTTTCTATGCCCTGCGGGCTGCGCGTCAGCGGAAATACCATACATGTCCGTTGCTACCGCTGCTGAGCGGAAGTCGTTTCTATGCCCTGCGGGCTGCGCGTCAGCGGAAATCGAACAACTTGGACGAAGACAACCTGGTCGAAAGTTTCTATGCCCTGCGGGCTGCGCGTCAGCGGAAATGTCGTGATCAAGCTGGAGAACGACCCCAGGCCAATCGTTTCTATGCCCTGCGGGCTGCGCGTCAGCGGAAATTGGGGGATATGAGGCAGCAGTGACAGGGCCAATCGTTTCTATGCCCTGCGGGCTGCGCGTCAGCGGAAATGGTAACCTCCATGTTCTCCCTGTACCAAGAGAACGGTTTCTATGCCCTGCGGGCTGCGCGTCAGCGGAAATTTGGGTTATCAGCGATCGCATCCATCGCAATTGCAGGAACGGTTTCTATGCCCTGCGGGCTGCGCGTCAGCGGAAATCAACGAGGTCGGCGGCGACATCACCGGAGCGATCGGTTTCTATGCCCTGCGGGCTGCGCGTCAGCGGAAATTCAATCCGGAAGAGCACGGCGACTGGGGTTGGTTTTCGGTTTCTATGCCCTGCGGGCTGCGCGTCAGCGGAAATACGCGACGTCGACCGCGAAGGCGGCGACCTTCAACGTTTCTATGCCCTGCGGGCTGCGCGTCAGCGGAAATATGGAATACATCGCCGAAGAGGTCGAAAGGGCTGCGTTTCTATGCCCTGCGGGCTGCGCGTCAGCGGAAATGCACTAGGAAAGGCAACATCATGTCGTTGGGCGATTTGTTTCTATGCCCTGCGGGCTGTTCGTCAGTGGAAATGAGGGAAAAGCTGGAGGCCGAGGAGAACGCCGAGGAGTTTCTATGCCCTGCGGGCTGCGCGTCAGCGGAAATGTGGCTAGAGCCGGTTCTGGGAAACCGAATGGAAGTCCGTTTCTATGCCCTGCGGGCTGCGCGTCAGCGGAAATGTTCTGACGTTCTACGCATACTGGTGGACTGAGAAGCATTACGTTTCTATGCCCTGCGGGCTGCGCGTCAGCGGAAATAAGCCGTTCATCAAGGCGTACGAGAACGGTACGTACGTTTCTATGCCCTGCGGGCTGCGCGTCAGCGGAAATGCCCACCGAAGGAAACTGGCTGAAGCTTCGCATCGAGTCTAGTTTCTATGCCCTGCGGGCTGCGCGTCAGCGGAAATGATGCCGGTCAATCCTCATCAGTTCGGCAACGAGGTTTCTATGCCCTGCGGGCTGCGCGTCAGCGGAAATGCTTCCCGCCGCGCGAGGTGGCTGACCTGCATCGATGATGTCCGACGCGCGGGGAGCGCGGTAGGTGATCGCCGGAACTGTGACGCACGCCACTCATGCGTTGAGTTGGTGCCGCTGAACTGCGGAAACGGCTTGCGCGGGAATCGCCTTGGAGGGACTTCTGGCCTGAGGGCGGTTACGGGTGTCTGAAGCGGGGCTTGGGTGTGTCATGTGGTCACCCCTCCGGCCGCTGCGCTGGACCTGCGGATGCCTGCTGTCGGTTGCGGTCCGCCCTTGCTTCTTCGCTGGCCGGGCAGCCTGCTCGTCGTGGCTCCGAAGCCGTGGGTTGTGCCGGCGCCGGTGCCGGCGTACGGGGCGAAGCGGATGAGGGCTGCGAAGAGTTGTTGGGTCTGTGGTGTGGCGTTGCGGGCGAGGCGGAGGGTGACGGAGCCGGTGAATCCGGGGCGGGGGTAGGCGTAGCCCGAGTCGCGTCGGGCGGTGGTGATGTTCAGGCCCTCGATGCGCAGTGCCTGTCGGAGGTTCTGCCAGGCGTCGTCGGTGGTGCGGAGGGGCGAGTTGGCGCCGACTGCTGTGTTCCAGCTTCTGCGGTGGCTGCCTAGGATCAGGGCCGGGTCCGGGGTGAGGTCGGGTTCGCCGCTGCGGGTGAAGTAGGTGGGGGAGTGGAACGTAAGAGTCGCCCTGGTCACTCCTTCTCCCCTGGCCAGTTCTGTGAATGACCGCGTGCACGACGTCGCCCGTGTGATCACGCAACGTGTGTTGCCGAGGCGGACGGTGCGCGGTCTTGTTACCTCCTCCGGCAAGGCTCCTTCCCCGTACCAGGAGGCGTGGAGGCTCAGGCTGGTGGGGGTGTCCGGGATCGGTTCCTGAACGGTGAACAGCTTGACGGGTGCCTCGTGGTCGGTGTCGGGTGTTTCGAACAGGGCGCAGGCCAGGCCGTGGAGTTGGCGGGTATCCGGTTTCCAGGGGCGTCCTGTACGCAAGTTGAACGTCAGGGCGACGGGCACGCAGGTCTCACCGCCCCTTCGAATTCCGTACGAAGGTACCCCCGGCCCGCATCTTGTCGAGCCACCGTCCGGCGCGGTCGGCGATGTCTTGGTCGGTGACCCGCAGTTCCTTGTCACCCAGGTAGACGTGCGGTTGGTCGGGAGCCGGGGGAAGGAAGCGTCCGAGGAAGGCGAAGGAGAACAGTTGTGTACCGTTGCCCGTTCCGACGGGGCGCAGCCATACGGGGGAGGCTCTTCTGAGCGAGCCGCCGTCCTCTCCGCGCACCTCTGCGACGTAGGTCTCCCTGCCGTCGAAGAAGGAGATGGGCAAGCCCAGGGCGCCGAGCGGGAAGTCCTTGGAGGTTCCGTGGACGACGCTTCGGTATTCGGGTGTTCGCACGCTCTTGGCCGTGTCCTCGCTGGCCCGGAAGTGGCGCCACTCGTCTCCGGCGGTAGTCAGTAGTCCCGGCCAGTCGGTCCTGCCTGGGCGCAGAGCTACGGCGGTGTGCCGTCCAAGTACCGGGTAGGTGGGGAGGGTGTCGCCCCAGGGATCTGGGCGCGAGTCGAGGTCGGAGGGGGCGGACTCCAGTGCCGCGAGCCACTTCCGGTGCTGCTTCATGATGCCGTGTTCGGCGGTGAGATGGCTCAGCCTCTGGTAATGGGGCGCTTGTGGTGTGATGAGGCTGTCGGCTCCCCAGCCGTCGGGCAGCGAGTCCTTCGCCACCTCGCTGATACGCAGGCCGCCGAATCCGCGGCGCACGCGCGAGCCGATACCGCCGTACGCGCACAGAAGCCACAATGAGGTGAACGCGAGGGAGATGATGGCCTCCGAGGTCTTCGGCGCGAAACGGATTTCAAGGTCGAAGGTCCGGCCGGGGCGCACGAAACTGCGCAGAAGTTGTTTCTTGCGTGAGTCGTAGAGGCCTTGCCCAAGGAGGTACTCGATGCCGCCGGTGTTCATCTCTGACTTCGTCATCTCGCGCGGCGCCGATTTCGGCGGGTTGGGGATGCGCAGTGCGATGCGCGACTGCTGGTCGGTGGCGCCGAAGACGTCGTGCTCCAGCTTGGCGAGGAGGTCGAGGTCGTTGCCGACGATGTTTCCGGCCAGGGCACGGAACCAGAAGCGCATGCCGCCGCGGAGGGAGGGCACTCGCACGGTGGCGCCGCTTTGGCCGTGCTCGCCGTTGAATACGGGAGTGGTCGTCTCCAGGGTGAGGGTTGTCCAGGGCACAGTTAGCCTCCGTCGCGCCAGGTGAGGTGGGCCAGGGGAGCGGTGATGGGGCGGTCGTCCCACAGGATCTGGGAGAAGACGCCGACCGCGAGGGACCAGGCGGTGGCCGTCGCCAGGACCTGCCAGGCCGTGCCGCCATGGGTGTGCCACAGGTTGTGAAGCGAGATACGGTCCGGCGGGTCGGGGTTGGCTTCCGTGTAGGTCGCGGCGACGGAGACGAGGACGATGAGGGAGAGCAGGAAGGCGTGGACCGTACCTGCGGCCAGCACGCCGAGTGCCCGCTTGGCCGACGCCGCGCCGCCCACGTTGTGGTTGCGGACTTCGACGACGAGATAGCCGTAGGCGCCGAACGCGAGCACGAGCGCGGCGACCATCCAGTGCGGATGCGGGTCCGCCCACCAGTTCTTGGGCAGAGCGAGCAAGGCGAACAGGCCGAAGACTCCGGCAGCTGGGAAGCGGAACAGCCACTGGGCGGCCCACAGGGGGCCTCGCTTGACCACGCCGGCGATCAGGACCGCGTACGCGAGACTGGCGAGGAGGGCCCCTGCGTGGAACCAGTAGCCGTTCGCGAAGCCGCCGATGACGGCCAGCCCCAGGGCTGCACCCGCCAGCGTGAAGATCGCGGAGCGCCAGTGGTCGTGTCCGGCAGGCGGGGCGAGTCGGGCGACGTGGAGGAGGCGGAAGCGGGGCAGCAGGTGGCGGTTGATGATGTCGCCTAGCAGGGCGTTGTCGCGGACGGTCGGGTCGTGGGGCTCGTGCAGGGCGGCGTGGGTGCTGGAGAAACGCTGGTCGTGCGACCAGTCGTCCGCGACGGTGAGGACCAGTTCCTCGTCGATGTCGTCGATGCGAGCGGAGGCGAGCCGCGGATAGGACTGGTACGCATCCAGGGTGTGCAGCCAGTCGCGCCGGGCCTCCTCGACGAGCAGCGCGAGATGGGGCCAGGAAGCTTGCCCGAAGGCGCGGTCGGGTGCGAGGACCTGCTCAAGGTTCCCGGGTGGGCTTGCCCACTCGGAGTCCCCGCGGTGCCGGAAGGGCTCGCTGAGCACCAGGAATCGCACGCGTCGGGCAAGCGGGCGCAGCAGTGTTGCGTCCAGTGTGTCCGCTTTTTTGAGTCGGCGGGCGGCGGCTTCTGTGAGCCAGCACATCCACAGCCAGACCCGGGGGGCTGTGGGGGTATCCGAGTCCGATGCCATGGCGGACGCGATGGTCTTCAGCACGCCGTCGGGACCGTACAGGAGGGCTATCAGTTGTTCGCGTTTCAGTCTTCGAGACAGCCGCTTCAACTCCGTGCTGTAGCGTCCTTGCGGGTCTTTGTCCTCCAGGTCGATGAGGGGGTCCAGCAGTGTCAGGATGTCGGCGTCCGAGAAGGCGTCACGGTCCCGATCTTCCCGGTCGTTCGGGCGGCTGCTGTTAGCGACCTCGTACACACCACCGACCAAGCGGGTCAGCAGGCCGCGGAGTTCGCTTGGCAGGTGCGATGAGTCGTTCATTGCCTCACGGTCTCGTCCGGGGGTCCGATGAGGGCCCGCAGGCCGGCGCCGAAAGCGGTGAGGCGATAGCCGCTCGGTTCCCTTCGCTCAAATGCATAGCCCTCGAGGGAGTCGGCTCCTTGGGGGCGGCGGTTTCGCTCTCCGTTTGCGTTGAACGAAGCGAGGAGGTGTTGAAGGCCGGAGAGGACCATTCGCCGCAGCGGCAGCTTGATCGGCTTGCCTCCGCTGTCCTTGTGCAGCACGAATGCCTCCACCGTGCCCTTGCGGTCCAGGGAGCGCAGGCCCTCGGCGAGACCGATGAGGTAGGGGATCGCTGCCTTGTAGCCGCCGGAGAGGTGGAAGAGGAAGTCTTCGTTCTCGGATACCGCGACCTTGCGTACGAGAGTGCGGCCGAGGACGCCCAGACCCTCCATGGCTCTCACGAAGTCCTCATCCGTGCTCGCGTCCAGTCCCGGTACGCGGACGACGAACACCCGGTCGTGGACCGTTTCCGAGGGCTGGTCGGAGGGTTTGGACAGGTACACGATGCGGTCGAGATCGCCGATGGTGAGGGCAAGGGCGTCCCACAGGGCGGCAGTGAGGCCGTCGAACGTGTCCGTGGCGAGGAGGACGATCACGTCCTCCCGCGAGAGGTGGCTCTGTCCGGTCACCGAGACAAGGGTGGACAGTTCCGCGCTGATGCCGGCCGGCCACATACCCGGTCGTACGACCGCAACGGTGTTCCGCAGATCGTCGCGTGCCTGCCCTGTCGCGCTGCCGAACAGCTCTTTCAGTTCGCTGTCCGCGGTGGCTGCGGTCGGTTCGGTTCCGTTCGGGGCCAGAAAGTCGGTGGGCCTGCCGGACTGGATGCCGTCTTGCTGGTCCTGCGTGAGGCCTCTGACGGTGCTGGGGGCCTTCAGAGCGTCGACGAGGTTGGAGCCGACGGAGACGATATGGATGGTCATGACTGTGTCAGTCCTCGGCGGATGGGGCGGGTTGGGGCTGCCAGGCAGGGTCGGGGGCGACCTTCAGGTAGCCGTAGCCAGCAGACGTCTTGGCTCCCGCCCCGAGTTCGTCGCCTGCTTCGCTGAGCCAGTCGGCGGCCTTGGCGACGAGGTCGCCGTCACGGCCCGCAAGGTCCACGGCGAACGTCGCCTGCTGCACCGTCAGGAGGGAGACCGGCACGGGTTGGTGGTGCTCCGCGGGCGGTACGGGCTTGGTGGGGCGCCCGTTGCGGGCAAGTTCTGCCTGCTCGTAGTACGGCTGGGCGTGGGGGGTGACAACGTCGGTCCGCACGCGTGCCACCGCCGTCGGCAGGGCGTCCAGGAACAGCACGCCTTCCCGGTGGGCGGGCTCCTCCGCCCCATCGGCGGGGCTCGCGGCCGAGTCGTCGTCCTCATCCTGGTTGTCGCGCGGCCGGGGGGATCCGAAGATCCGGGTGAGCAGGACGGGTTCGGTATCGGACTGCAGCGCCCAGGCGGCCGTCAGGCCCTTGATGCCACTCGCGGGGATGAACGGCCAGCCGTACGTCCCGTGCAGGGAGATCGTTCCGATCCCATGCGCGTTGTCGTTTGTTCCCAGGCCGATGATGAGGCGCCACTGCACGCGCGCGTGCAGCCGAGCGACGGTGTATCCGTCGCGTTCCAGGGCGCGCAGGCTGCGGGCCCGGCGAGCGCGCGCCTGCTCGAGGAGTTTCTTGTCCTGGCCGAGACTCTCGCGCTCGGCCCACCGGAGGAGATCTCCGACCGCGCTGCTGTCGACCGTGCACCGCTCGTCGCTCTCCGAGGACCATGAGGCGAAGGCAGTACGGCGCAGCACCACCAGCGGGTTGGCTCCCGCAGTGCCCACTCCGCCGCGAATGTGGAGGATCCCGCCGCTGCTGAGGGAGAAAGCTGTGGAGTACGGTCCGACGGGGATGCCGTAGGGCTCGTCGGTGCGCGTGCTCATGCAGTGCCCTCCGCTGCCGCTCGCTTCTCGGCCTCGGCCGCCGCGTACTCGCCCTCGCGGTACCGGGCCTCGGCGAGCCGGCTCAGCCAGCCGGCCAGTGCCTCGATCTCGGCCGACACACGCGCGTACACACTGCGATCGGCTTCCGCGAACGCTTCGAGCAGGTCTCGGTTGCTGACCCACCGCTTGCCCTGCCCGAGCAGTGCGTGCTCGCTGATGTGGGTGCGGATGCCGTCGGCGACAAGCTTGTAGGCGAAGCCGACCTCTTTCGTGGGGTCGGGTCTGCTGCTGGACAGGATAAATGCATATGTCGCGGCCAGTCCTGAGATGCGCAGCATGACGGGAAGCTGGCGGTAGCGGGTCCGCAGCCTGTCGGGGACGGCATCGGGGAGCATGCTCGAGGCGGCGTGGGCCATCGACTGGTCCAGTCGCGCGACCGGCTTGGGCGCGCTCACTCGGCTTCTCCTTTCCCGGCCGTGACAGGGGTTCCGACGATGCGGCACCACATCAGCCCTTTGCCGATCGTCTCGTCGCCGCCCAGCTGGATCTGCCGCCCGTGGAGCAGCTCCACGAACTTGTCGGCGTAGGAGTTGACCTGGCCAGTGGGGGCGCGAAGTGACAGGGAGGCCGCGAGTACGGTCTCGGCGGGCAGGTACTCGCTGTAGAAGAGCTGCTTCACGGTCTTGCCGCTGTTGAGCTGCACGCGCGCGACGACCTGCGTGCAGTCCCGGTTCAGTACCGGCATCGCATCGTCGTCGACGACGAGCAGGTCGCGCCGCATCTTGGCGGCGAACGGCGCGAATTCCTCCGCGTCGCCCACCGCGTCCTCGGACAGCCGCTTCGCCCACTCCTGCACTTGGGCGTCGGGTTTCTCGACTAGCGGCATCACCAGGGGACCGAAGACCTCATCACCCCTCCCGCACCACTCCTCGTGGGCGGCCAGGGCCACGTGTCTCTGTGCACGCGCCGGTGGCGACAGCTTCTCCCGGACGCCGTCCGGGAGGGCGGTGTGCTTGCGGGCCAGGCGGCCGAGCGCGACTGCGGACGTCGCCCAGGCGAACGTGTGGCGCAGCGTGGGCACCGGAAGCGCGACGAGCTGAGCGTCGCCGACGGACAGCAGACCCGCCGTCGAGACACCGTGGTCGGCACCGTCGCTGCCCCGCTCCGACGGTTCCGAGCCGAACACCGTGACCAGCTCCGGCGTCTTCCACCCGCGGTCGCGTGCCGTCTGACGCAGAGCGCCCTTGAGGCTCTGGCCCCACACCACGGGGTAGTCGGTGCCAGCCTCACGCTGGATCGGCAGGTCGATCACGCCGGACGAGTCCGCGGCACCCGCGTGCACCGGCGACTCGGCGTACAAATACAGCAGCCACTGGTACTGGGTGCCGCTCACTTCCACACTCCCGTCAAAACCACTCCGAAACCCGCTGTGCGCAGCCGGTCCTTGGGATCGCGTCCGAACGCCGTGCCGTGCACTCCTGTGCCGCACCGCTCCTGCCTCTCGGCCTGCGCCTGCTTGCCTTGCGCCCACGTGGTCGCGTGATCGGAGTCGGCGAACTTCAGGAAGTACACCGACCCGGCCGGCACCGCCCACCGCAGCATCCGGTTCATCGGGCGTGCTCCCCGCTCGCCCGGTGTCGCCGTGGCGACCGGTTGCGCGTCGCCGACGGCCGCCGCGACGAGCTCGGAGCCGGGGGCCCAGGTCCGCAGCGGCGGCATCCAGCCCTCCGGCCACAACGCGGGCGTGGCCACGTAGACAGCGACCCGCCCGTCTGGATAGGCGTCCCCGTCCACAGACGCAGACGGAGCCTGCGGCCAGTTGACGCCGGACACCTGCTCCACCCAGGCCAGCCGCCCCCGGCCGCCGAACGGTACGCTCTCCCGCCGCTGGGCATCCCAGCCGTCGCACACGACGCACTCAGCGAGGAACCCCCACCGCTGCCTCAGCCGCAGGTGCGCCGCCTGGTAGAGGAACCCGGTCCGCGCGGTCCGCTCCGCGCCGCGGGCAAGGCCGACGTGCGGCTCCACATCCACGGGGTCCGCCTCAAGATGCACAAGGGAACCGCCGCTCGCGTCCTTCGGATGTACAGGTTCCACGGCCACGTTCCCGGCCAGATACCGCGTCATCGTGCTGCCGGACAGCCAGCCGCCCCACTGCGGGCCCATGCCCGCCAAGCCCGCCCCGTCGAGCCACTGTGGAACCGTCCCGAGATCCGTCGTAACCCCGACGGGAGCCGGAGCCGGGGACAGGCGCAGCACTTCCTCGGACGTCTCCTCCCGACGGACGAGGTCGGCAGGGGTACGGAAGAACGGCGTCCACCGCTCGCCCGTGGAGTCGCAGCGTGCGAGGACCGGACCCCGCACCTCGCAGGGCTCCCTGCCGCCGAACGCCGCCGTGACCGCCCCCGCGATCGTGCTCGGCGTCGGCCACACCGCCTGCGCCGCGTTCTCCACCCCGGCGTCGAACGCCCGCCCGTCGCGGATGAACAGCGTGTCCTGCGGCGTGAACGCCAGCCACACCGAAGCTCTCACAACGCACTCCCCCCGCACTCCCGCCGCAGGAACGCGGCCACCTTCACCGGCTCCGCCAACCGGGGCACCCGCCTTTCCGCGTCCACCTGCCGACTCGCCTCCCCACGGGCAAGACGCGCCAACGCGTCCGCCTGCGCACGCGCCACCGCATCCGTAGGCGGACGTGTACCGCTGTGCCGGCCGACCAGCCGCGCCAACTCAGCCGAGAAGAGATCCCCGGGCAGACTGGCCAACTCCTCCTCGTCGCGCAGGCAGTCCTGGACGAGTCGCAGCGAGAGCGGGCGGTCGTACGCACTGTCCAGGAAGACGGAGAAGTCGTCGACGGGCTGCGGCCCGCCCCCAGCCCGCTGCCAGGGCTGCAACGACTGCTCCCGCACACCCGAGCGCCGCACATAGCCGACGGCGAGCCCGTTCTTCCTCGGCACTTTCTCCTTGGCGAGCTCAAGCAGATGCTGCACCTCGGTCACCGCATGCTGCAGCGAGGAACGGTGGTGGAAGAACAGCACCGCACTGCTCGCGCGGGGCAGACTGTCGGGGATCTCGTCCCGGCACGCCCGGGACGCGGCGAGCGCGCGCTCGGCGGGCACAAACGCCAGCAGGTCGTCACCACCAGCGTAGACAGGAACACCGAAATACTCGTCGCCGTGCAGGAGCCGGACAGTGCGTTCAGCCAGAGACGAAAGCTGTGCCGACACCCGGCTGTGCCGCTCTTCCGTCACCGGCAGACGTCCACGCCCACGAGAGGGCTCACCGCCGAGGAAGCGCCCCATATTGTCCAAGTCCTGTGCCATGACGGCGAGATAAGGGGACGGGGCTGCCAGTCCCTCTTGCTCCATCGCCCTGTGGAGATCGCTCACGGCCCGTAAGCCGCCGGTGACAGCAGCCGACAGGTTCTCGGCGCCGACCCTGCCGAACTCACGGGCGAGGACATCCCCCTGCCACGTCTCCCTGAAGACCCAGCGGCCACCCGAACAGGCGAACCACTTCTGCACGGGGTGGGAGGGATCGAAGTCTAGCCCCGGCACCGCGTGCTCTCGGCTGGTGTCGGCGAGCAGACGTACAGCCTTGTGCAACGCGGTCACGGCTTTGCCCACCGGATCGCTTCCCATCGCCAGCAACACCCACTGCCGGTACGGAGCGGACGCGATCGCGCTCGTCGACGGGAAACCCGGGGGCATGGACCCGGGCGTGTCCCAGCCGGCGCCGGTCTGCTTCGCATGGGCGCGGTACCGGCGCTTCACCCAGTTCGCCGCCGAGAGCCGATCCTGCTCGTGGGCGGGCACGTGCGGCGGGCGCTTCGGCTCGGCGGGCCACCGCGGGCTGAGGGAACACAGCTCACGATCCGTCAGGTCCAGCGGATCGTCGAAGTTCCGCAGCCGCCGCCGCGCCACCAGTGTCCGCTGGGCCACCGCCCACTGCTGCGCGTAGTCACCGGCCGCCGCCTCGACGCAGACCCACTGGACACTCGGCATCCCCGGGGTGGCGGCAGGCCGATGCCACACGTCCTCTACCAATCGGGCCCACTCGCCACGAACCGCCTCCGCTGCTGCCGCGGCCACAGCGGACCCCGAACCCGGGGAGGCGACAGCGACGATCCGGTTGGGCACGGACGACGGCAACGGCGCACCCTTGTCCGCGTAGGCGGATACAGAGGACCGTTCCTCAGCCTCGACCGATGCCGGGAAGACCAGACGCGCACCCAGGCTCCGGCACTCCAGTGCAGCCCGCCCGGCCAGCCGGCCGATGATCGCGCTTCCGGCACCCAGGTCCGACGTCGTCCTCGACTCACTGATGAACCGCTGCACACCCGAGATCGCGACCACGACGAGATCGCCGTGCTCCCCACTCCAAGGTGCCGGTTCGTTGACCGCTGTCCCCATAGCCCCCGGTGCTCTCCGTATCGACCCGTACGACCTGCCTGGCGGCAGGTCACCCCTGTCCGCGGGAAGTACTGTGCTGCTCATCAGAGTTGAGACTCTGCCTGGGGGCTGCGCGTGGCAGCGCTGGACGTCCGCAACCCGAGACTTCCGTGAAGCAGTGTTGCGTTGAGAGTTCCATTAACATCACGAAGGTGCTCCACCGCAAGCCGATCACGAGGGGTGTGTTGAATCAACAGGGTTGCGTGTGGGGGAGGTTCGTACCTGGTGCAGCGTATTCAGCGAGAGGTGCGTGGGTTTCGTGAAATGCCAACCAGGCATCGATATGTGGCCGAGACCGGACCGTCCACGGTGGTGTACGGCGTAGAGCTCAGCCGTGCCCCCTGGGGAAAGGGGCGCTGAGGCCGGGAGCATCGGCTTCGCGACAGAACGAGATTGGCTGGAACCAAGCGCCGTGGACAGGTAGAGCATTCCCCTTACGCGGCCCGGACGACCCGCACTGGGCCAGGGGAAGAGGCCTCCGAGAGTGATTCACGACTATATGACCGCGTTCTCATCGCCTGAACGTGCGGGATTGGGTGGAATCCGCTGGTGGGTGAGCCAGAGCGTGTTGGACTGGCGGAGTGAGTGCGCATGAGTCGTACCCCAGCGACCTATCCCATGAGCGGTGGGCTCTGATCTGATCGGGCCATAGATCATGGCCTGGTTCTTGGTGGGAGCCGGGGGAGCGCCGCTTTCCAGGTTCCGCATCCATGACGGGCACCGTATGCGTCGCGGCGGTCGACGAGCGGAGGTGTCCGTCGCTGCCTGCCGAGGGTGTGCGCGTGCTGTGGTGCGCTACGTCTTCCTCTCACCGCCTCGGAGTGACGACAGGACCAGGCGCCCGTACCGTGTCGTCAGGACTGCCGTTGTGGCGGCGACGGACAGGGCGAGTGCGATGAGCAGGTGTGTCACGGAGCCGTCGCCGAGGACTTGCAGGATGCTGAGAGCGGTGCCGAGGGGCAGGCCGAGGATGGTGAGGACGCCCAGGGCTGCGCTGATCTGCTGGCTTTCCTGTGTCTGTACGAGCCTGCTGTAGTCGGCGGCTTCGGCGAGGATCTCGTTGAAGCGGGCGGGTAGCCGGTGCTGGTTCTGGAAGGCGAGCAGCAGATCGTTCGCCGGGCCATGGGCGGTGAGGTGTTGTCGCCAGTAGGTGCTGCGAAAGACGGCGATGTTCTTCTCCAGGCCGGCGACGCGGTGCGCCAGTCGGGGTGAAGAGTCGAACACCCCGGAAAGTTCGTCGGTGAGCTCGTCGATGTGATCGCGCTGGAGGAGGCGAGGAGGACCTCGGTGGTGGCCAGGCCGAGGTGGGCGGTGACGTCCCAGCCCGCGCGGGAGGCGGGTCCCAGTGCAGGCGGATACGGCCGAGCGGGAGTTCAGGGGTGCCCGCCGGGAGCCAGGAGACGTCGAGCGGTCCCTCCGGGAGCGCGGAGATGCGCTGGACCAGTGCGCCGCGCACTCCCGGCGGCATGGGCCGCACGGCGAGGGCGTGCAGCGGGTGCGCGGTGGAAGGGTGGGGTCGCGGTGAGATCGGGGCCTGCTGGACGGGTCCGTACGGCGGGTCAGGTCCAGGCGAGGGCGTTGCGGACCGATGCCGGGAGGTAGCCCTCTTGGCCGTTTTCGGCGATGAACGCCATGCCGTCGCCCACGACGACGTCGGTGCCGAGGTAGTGGGCGAAGGGCCAGTCGGGGTTGACGGCCAGGCGGATCGGCAGGTCGGGGTCGAGGTTCTGAAGTTGGCGGAGTAGGTGGCCGACGGTCAGGCACTGGGGCACGGGAGATCTCCGAGAGCGAGATAGGGGGTGAAGCGGTGCGGCTGGTGGATAGTCACCAGGCGTCGAGGTGGAGCAGGTCTCCGCTGGTGGGGGCTTGCTTGACGAGGTCAGGAGGTGCGGAGTCGTCGCTTCTCCGCTTGCTGTTGTGCGCGGCGGCGCAGGACCTTCGCCTTCGATCCGGTGGTGTAGGGGTAGAGGTAGCAAGTGCAGCCTTTCCGGGCGTATCGGCAGGTCCGGCGGTAGTTGGGGCGGGTAGCACCGAGCATGCGGGCCACGGTGACTCCTTCGCGAGGTCGGGGCGGACGACAGTGCGGCGGTCTGGCGGTCGCTACTGAGAGGTCCGGGGAAGTTCGGCGATGAGCGCGGCGAGGAAACCGGCCACGGCCTCGGAGGGAGTGTCGAGGCCGAACTCCTGGATCCAGGGCTTGGCGTCGGAGGGGCGGACCCGGACCTGCCAGACGATGCCGCGCTTCCAGGCGGTGGTGTCCTCGGGGAGCCAGCCGACGTAGACGCGGCCGTCCGGGCTGGTGCAGTGCACGTTGGCTTCCGGGGTGTCGACGATCGCCCAGCCGAGTGCGCCGAGCAGTTCGAGTACCGGGCTCGCGCAGTGGTCGCTGGAGAGCCAGGCACGTTCCTCCACGGCGGGGCGGACGACGGCTGGCAGGAGGGTGCTGGAGGCGTTCACGAGTGGGTGGTTCCTTCGTTGACCTGCGGTTTTCCCGACGTCCGTACGTTGACATGCGGTGTGCCGAAGCACGTAGTCGTTTCCGGGAAGGTGAGGTCTGCCGTGGGCGAACTGGCCGCCGGGGGTGAGAGGGCCGGCGGGCCGGGAATGGATCGGCGCGGCCGGTTGTCGTAACCCGGTTGCGGCGCAGGGCCGTACAGAGCAGAAGGGAGAGGCGTGGCGGAGTCGAGCAGACACGGGGGCGGTGCCGGGCTGGAGCGCAAGATCCGCAGCGCGGGGCGGCCGTGGACGGTGGGCGACATCGCGATGGTGGCCGACGGCCAGTGGGCCGTGGGCACCCAGGCCGGGAGGCGGCGTGACAAGGAAGCCGTGGTGGAGCGTCGGATCGCGGACGGGCGGCGCGTCGAGCTGACGTTGGTGGAGCTGGCCCGCGCGATGGGCTCCCGGTTCGGCGTGGCCAATCGCGACGAAGACTCCCGCTGACCGGTTACCGTCGGGGCCCGGTCATGGCCACCGTGGGGCCGACAGCGGCCGACGGGGCGGGCTGGTCCGGTGGTTGGCCGAGGGCACGCGGCGCGTGCGCGGAGCGGGCGACAGCGGCCTGGGCCAGGCGGAGCGACGGTTCCCGGTCCGCGGTCACAGCGGCTTCGCGGGCCTCGATCACGTGGCTGATCGCCTGCAGGGCGATGCGGCTCTCGGCCTGCGCGACGCGCAGGTCCACCGCCGAGCTGGTGATCCGCTCCAGGTCGTAGAAGGCCGGCACATGGCCGGGCCGGGTGAGGGCGTGCAAGCGGTCCTGGTGGACGGCGACGGCGTTGTTCGAGACGACGAGGCTCGATCGGATATGCATTGCTGAGCGGAGGAGCGGGTCCTCGACAGGGCGGCGGACCGCGAGGTTCTCCAGCACGTCGATGGGGCGGCCCCAGGCTTTCTTGATCATCGCGTCGGCCTGTTCGAGGGCAGTGGCGTCGGACACGGGTGGCTCCGGGGGGGCGAGAAGGGGAACGGGAACGGTGGTCAGCGGCTGTGCCCTGGGCGCGGGACCTGCGGAGCTGACGGCGGGCGCGGTGCCGGGATGAACGGCCGCGCGCCGGCAGGCGAGAGCGCCACGGTGGAGCGGGCGTTGGCAGCCTGGGCGCGGCGTACGTCCAGCGGCGTCGGCACCGGCGGCCTCACTGGGGTTGCGGCGGCCTGTGGGGGAAGGCGGCGCAGGTCGTCGCCGTAGCGGATGACCGGTGCCGGGTCGGTGAGGGCGGTGTTCATCGCGGCCACGAGGCCCTCCGGGGTGAAGGACGAGGCGGTGGCGTACCACTGGTTCCCGGGTGGTCCGGCCAGCATCAGCCAGCGTTCTTCGTCATCTCGGCGGCGTGGTCGAGGCGGTTGCGGCGCAGGTGGACCTCGGCCAGGCCGTCCGGGGATGGAAGGAGATGTCGGCCGTGCCGTAGCGGTGGCTCCAGCCTGCTGCCGCAAGAGGTGTGCCGACGTCGAGGGCCGCCAGCTCGCTGTTGCCGTAGTAGAGGTGGGAGTCGGGGCCCTCAACGTAGGCGGCGGCGAGCGCGGTGGTGAAGCCCTGGACGATCTCGGTGGGGGTGCTGTCCTGGAAGGTGACGAGCCAGCGGGGCATCGCGAAAGGGTCGGAGTACGCCGTGATCTTCCACAGCGCGTCGTCGTCGCCTTCGGGCAGGTAGCCCAGGCGGACCGTCTGGTCGGGTGCGTTGACGTACGCGTTGCCCATCTCGTCGTGATTCAGTTTCCAGCCCGCGTCGAGGAGGGGCTGGAGGGCGGGATCGCCGGTGAAGGTCGATCCGGCCAGGTATCGCGGGGTGACGTGGTACTCGCGCCACTGCTCGTTCGGGTCGTACGGCACGGCTCCTCCAAGGGCGTGGTCAGCGGCGGCGTGAGGGGCCGGGCGCGGGCAGGCTGGCGACCGAGGAAATGGGCGGAGTCGCTCCGGCCTGCGGTGTGTGGGGCGTGCGGGCGAGCGCGGCCGAGCGGCGCTGGTCGGTGTCCGCGCCGACGGGCGTGACGGTGACGTACGGCAGATTCCGCTCGGGGATGCCCGACAGAGGACGCTCGACGGGCTGGGTGCTGCTGAGCGCGATCACGGCCTCCCGTACCAGGTAGAGCGGGGTGGCGCTGGTGAAGTCGGCGTGCCAGCGTTCGCCGTTGACGTGGTCCACGCAGCCGTACATCGTCCACTGGGCCGGCCCTTCGCCCTCCAGCTCCATGTAGTCGTCGAGGTGGCCCTTGCGTAGAGCGAAATAGGCGTGGCCGTCTGGGGAATGCTGGTAGAGGTACATGGCGGTGTCGTCGGTCTGCCACCTGCGGTCGGCCAACGCCCCGGCGGGGCTGCTGGGCCGGTGGTGGGGGTCGCCGTGCAGGAAGTCGCTATGGTTGCTGGGCAGGCCCTCGGCGAGTGCGGTGGTGAAAGCAGAGGTGATCTCTGCCGGGGTGTTCCTGCTGAAGGTGGCCCACCAGAGAGGTGTGCCGAGTGGCTCGCGGTACTGGACGGCCTTCCATCCGCCGTACCAGCTCTCGGGCAGGTAGGCCACCTGCGCGCCCTGGCGCGGGCTGGTGAACATCAGGCGTGGCGGTGGTCGCCTTGCCCCAGCCCCGGGCGTCGCACAGGGCTTCGTAGACGGTGGCGGTGTCGCCGCGCCCGGCGAGATAGACGGGGTGGACCAGCAGATCGGTGTCGGGCGGGAGGTCGCCCGGAGGGGAAGTCGCAATCACGGGAACGGCTCCTGGAGGAGGTGGGGAACGGGCCCGCGTGCGACCGGGAGCGGACTGCTCGGCTGCATGCGGGCACGAGGGCGGAGGTGAGGGGGATCTGGTGTTGGACGCCATGCGGATCACCGGCCAGGAGAGGGGGCGGACCGGGCAGTGACGCGGCGGTGCTGCGACGCAGGGCGGCTGCGGTCCGGATGCCGTCCGACCCCGGCGGGATGCCCGTGTGGGTGCGCGTGGCCGCCGCGACCCGGACAGGGGCGGGACGCGGTGCGGCGACGGGGTTGCTCCAGTGCTCGACGGCTGCGTAGACCGGGCCCAGCGCCCGCCCGGCTGCGGTCAGGACGTACGGATCGCCGTGGCGCGGTCCGGTGCGGGTGACCAGGCCGTCGAGCTGAAGCCGGATCAGGCGCTGCCGGGTGAAGCCGTTGTCCAGTCCTGCCTGTTCGGCGATGTGGACGAACCGCATGGGCCCGCCCGCGTCGAGGACCTGGATCACGGCGGTCGAGTGGCGAAGGTGCAGTCGGCGCACGGCGTCCTCGACGCGCTCGGCAGCGGCCATCTTGCCGAGCGGCAGGTGCGCGTGGGACCAGTCGGACAGCGCCCGGTGTACCGAGGACAGTGCGTTGCCGAACCCACTGAGCTGGTACGGGCTCCCGTGGCGATCACCGGCTCGGATCACCAGCCCGTCATCGTGCATCAGGGCCAGCCGCTTGCCGACGAGCTGCTCGCTGACGAAGGGGAGGCGGGCGGCGACATCACGCACACGCATGGGGCCGCCCTGCTGGGCCGGGGTCTGTGCCGACGAGGTGGTCCACTTCGGCGCTATCAGGGACAGCGCCTCCTCGACGCGCCGGGCGTCGACGAAGCCGATCTGGGAGGTTGCGGGTTGTGCGGGGGCGGACATGGCGGTAACTCCGTTAGGACGAAGGGTGAATCGAACGGCCGGGTGCGGATCAGTGAAGGTCGCGCTCGGCGCGGAGACGCTGGAGCACCGTGCCGAGGCGGCGGTTGCTGACGTGGATGCCGCGGACGCGCAGGCCCTGGCGCAAGGCTTCGCGGTTCAGCCGGGGCAGAAGGGCGGCGACCTCTCGGGCTACGGCTATGAGGTCCTCATCGCCCGGCGCGGGGCCGGTTCGCCGGGCGGCCGAAGGCCGGCGGGCGGCAGGCTGGTCCAGGAGGAGGCGGACGTCCAGCAAGTCCCAGACCGCCTCGGCTTCCGACTGCTCCCGGCGTTCGAGGTCCACGACTTCGGCCGCGTACCGCAGCACGAGGTCGTCGAGGGCGTGTCCGCCGGAGCGGCAGCGCTGCCAGGCCGCGTCGAGATTGCGGCGCGCGGCACGGGCATGAGCGTTCGTCGTGGCCAGGCCGTCGAGCCGCCGCAGCACGATCGGCAGAACGGGATCTCCCGAACCGCCATGCGCGCTGTGGCGCTGGAGGTCCTCCAACGGGCGGCCGTACCGGTGCTCGACCAGGTGGCGGGTGTAGATCACGGTGGACATGGGTGTCTTCCTCCTGGGATTTCAGCGGGAGCGGGAGGGCTTGGCGGTCATGCCGGTGGGGGAACGCGGGTCGCGGGGTGGATGGTCGTCGCTCAGCGCCAAGGGGTCCTCGACGCAGAACTCCTCGGTGACCAGGTGCGCGCCGGGCCGCTTCGCCATGTCATGGGGGTTCATTCGGCAGCGTCCATCCGGGCGAGCAGGGAGCGCACCAGAGTGGGCAGGCTGTCGGGTCCCTCGCCGAGCCGGACGTGATCGGTTGCCTCGCCGAGGACGTACGCGGCGTCTTCGAGCAGGCCGCTGGAGACCTCCATGCAGGCGTCGGTGATTCGGGAGGCGGCGAGCAGGGATCGCGAGAGCACTTCGACGTAGTCGCCGGGGCTGAGGTCGGCAGCCTCAGCGGCTGTGCGGATGGCGGCCAACTCCAGCGCGCTGAACGCGAAGTCGGACCCGTCGTCCTGGTCGGTTGGCGAGGGCGCGACGAAGGCCGGGTCCGGCGGCTCGGCGGGGATGCCGATGCGCGTGCAGATCTGGTCCACGGAGGCGGTCAGCTCGGCGAGGGACTCGGTGAGCCGGCCGAGCGCGGAAGCGTAGGACGCCAGGGTGAACAGACCGGCGGGGGTGGAAGGCAGCGGCTCCTCGACGACGAACTCTTCGAGCCGGTCGTTCAGTTCGCAGACCACCCGGGGACCGGCGGACAGCGCGCCGAGGACGGGATGCAGGTAGGAGCGGCTGGTGGAGGTGGGGTACTCGGTCGTCAGGACCTCCGAGACGCTCTGCGCGGCGTCGGTGAGCAGCCCGGCCAGTTCGGTGCGGTCGAGGGACGCACGGTCGGCGGTCATCGCATGGAGGCCTTTCGGGAGGCGGCGGGAGCGGCGGGGCTGGCTGCCGCCGGTGCGGCGGCCGGGAGGGACGCGGTCGGGTCGAACGCGTGGGGGGATCGGGACCGGGCCGCCTGGACTCGGGCCTCGGCCGCCGCGTCGGTGTCGGCGGGCCGGTTGAGGCCGGTGCGGTTGGTGCGGAGCTGGGCCGTGCGGTAGACCGCGTAGTCCTCCCGGGCATCGGCCGCGACGAGGTAGATCTCGCGATTGTGGGTCGAGGTGGGTGGGGCCGGGCGGAACTGGATGACCATTCGGTAGGAGACGGCCGGGTCGACGTAGACCTTGTGGAAGCCCGCGAGGCGGCCGGTCAGCGGCAGGCAGTCGTCGCTGCCGTGGACCAGGTTCTGGAGTTCCAGCAGTGCCAGGTCGCGGATTTCGTCGGGGAGTTGGCGCAGGTCCGCGATGGCGTCCGGGTGGGCGGCGAAGGCGAAGCGGGCGCGGCTCACATCGGGCTCCGAGGGTTCGGGCGCAGACCCGTTCCTGCGGATGGCGCGTTGCCCGTGTCGAGGTCGGCTTTCGGGATCGCGGAGGCACCCGCTGACCGGGTGAGGGCGGCGCGGGTGAGCCGGGCGGCGGCCTCACCGCGGTAGTCCGGCGGCTGCGGCAGCGGACTGCTGCGGTCTTCCAGCCAGTGCCGGGCGGCGGCCTCGTCGGAGAAGGCGCCCTCGCGCATCGTGTACGTGTGGGCGTCGGGGTTTCCCTCTTCGAGGAAGACACGAATCGGTGCCTGAGCGGCGTTGGAGTCACGGGTCAGCGTCCACGTCTCGCACGGGGCGAAGTCCAAGGTCCAGCTGTCGAGGACCTTGTAGCGAGAGCCTGACTCCCGGATCTGCTGCTCGATCCAGAGGGTGAGATCGTCGGCGGGCTTCAGGGATTCTCCGCTGGCCTGGGCGATCCGCTCGGGCGGGCAGCCGCGCTCGATCAGCCAGTTCTGGGCGAAGGCCAGATTGGCGTGGTTCGCGGTCTCGAAGGTGAACGTGCGCTCGCGCAGGTCCCGCGTGATCTTGATGGCGACGAGCTGTGGTTCACCGGGGACGCCCCAGGTCATCGACGCGTCGTGGGCGACCAGGTAGCTGTGCGTCCCCTCCGGGGTGGTGTGGTGCTCGGCCAGCACGGTCAGGTCTCCGGCCCCGAGACTGCTCTCGGCGAGTTCGGAGGCGGCGTCGGCGGGATCGAAGTCGTCAAGGCGGAAGTCGAGTTCGGCGGTCACCGGGTGGCTCCCGTCAGCTCGGGCGCCGGGGTGGCCAGCACGCGGTGGTTGGGCCGGGTCGGGCTCGTCGTGCATGCGGCGAAGGGGCCGTCGGGGGCACGGAGATGAACCAGGGCCTGGTCGAGGTGGTCGCGGTGCCACGTCGAGGGACCGGACAGGCTGGCCTCGGCGTCGGTGAGCTGCTGCCACGCGAGCCAGAGCGCGTGCAGCCGGGCAACGGCCTCGGGGTGCTCGTGCCACTGGTCGCACCACGGTCGGGTGGCGCTGATCTCCCGTCCGTAGACGGGCAGGAACAGGTAGTTCACCCAGTCGCTGAGCGCGGCCAGCTCGACGGCGTACGCCTCGCCGCCCAAGGCGAGGATGAACACCGATGCCGGGGCGTCGGCCTTGTCGGCGCTGGCAGCGCCTGCGGTGGAGGTTTCCGCGGTGGGCTGAGGGGTGGAGACGGGCTCGGAGCCGAGACGGTCCAGGATGACGCCGTGCTGGCGTACCTCCGCCATGGTCTTGGCGAGGGTGCTGGCGAGATCGTCGAGGTCGCCGTCGGGAACGCGGAACGGCTCGGGCTCGAGGGTGGCCTTGCTGGGGTCGGACATGGCGGATCCAAGGGAGTGAGCGAGCAGGGCGGGGCCGACGTGCGGCGCGCTCTTCTGGAGGTCACGGCGGTGCTCCCTTCGCAGGTCGGCATGGGCAAGAGGATGCGGAGATTCCGCGATTTGGCGCGGCCGGGGAAACCGGGTAATGGGGCGCTACGGCGCGGTGCAGCGGGGGCAGCCTGGGAAAGGAGGTGCCAGCAACTGCACGGCTTGGGCGGCCTGTTGGGGAACCACGCCGTTGCCGAGCGCGGTGAGCTGAGCCGGTCGGCCGAGTCCCGGAGTGGCGGTCACCCAGCCGGGGGCCAGGCCCTGCATCCACTCCACGAAGTCGGCGCGCAGGCGTCCGGCGGCGTCGGTGGGCGGCGGCGCGGGGCGGGTGAGGTTCTCCCATCGGGCGATGGCGGAGGCGTACGCTCCCCATCGCCCGTCGATCCCTCCGCTTCCGGGGCCGCCTCCGCCCACAGCGGCAGGACCACCGCCGACAGGGGAGGGCGCCAGCCCTTGCCCGGACGGCGGCCCGGGGTGCCGGTGTCGCTCGCCCTCGGAGTGGGCAGCAGCGACGCTGCCGCGCTCGGCAGCGTCATGTCCCCGTTGCCGTGCCGCTGGTTCGGCGAGCCCTTGATCCCGTCCGACGCCTTCGGCGTGGGCAGCAGCCACTCCACCTCGTCGGCCAGGTTCGGGCCGTGGCCGCCGCTCTTCCTCTTCGACGGGTGCTGGGAGCCGCCGTTCTTGCCGATGTTGCTCGTCGGGGTCTTGAGCAGGGTGCTCGACGGGCCAGGCGAGGAAGGTGCGCTCGCGACGATGGGGGCTCCGACGGCGGAGGCACGAAGCACGAGCCACCTCGCGTCGTACCGGATATCGGCCAGGGATGCGAGTACGGCACCAAGTGCCCGCACAGGACGCTGGGTTGGGTCGTCTCCCAGACGCCACGGGCAGAATTCCACGTCGCCAGGGGAACCGGCGGGCGAGGTGAGGAGACCTCGGACATTCTCGATCACCACCAAGCAGGGGCGGAGGGCTTCGACCGCACGGGCGACGTGCAGCCACAGCCCCGAGCGGGTGTGGGGGTTGAGTCCGGCGCGGCGCCCGGCGACGGAGACGTCTTTGACAGGGGAAACCGGCCGTCAGGACGCACACCCGAGGCACATCGGCCCAGTCGACGGCGGTGATGTCCTGCAGATTGGGCACGCCGGGCCAGTGCGGGGCCAGGATGCGCGCTGCGTCGGGGTTGATCTCGGCGTGCCAGGCCACGGTGCCGCCGAGCGCCGTCTGGACCCCGAGGTCCAGACCGCCGTAACCCGAGCAGAGCGAGCCGATCAACGGCATTCGCGCGGTGGTGGGTTCCATGTCACCGGCCGCGTGCGATTCGGTCCGAGGGGGCCGCCACCGCCGTGGTGACGTTGGGCAGCGGCGAACCCGGAGAATGCGCGGTGGTCGCGGACCGGCTGCGGGCAGCCTGGAGCCGTGCGGACGGGGGAGAAACCGTTGCCGATGCGGCGTGCAGGGAGTTGGCCCCGTCGTGCAGTGCCGCGCCGGCGGTGGCGAGTGCTTCCTCCATCACCCGTACTGCTGCCTTCCGGGCATCCCTGGCGTCGGGCTGGTCGCGCAGACTCTCGGACTGGTTCAGGAAGGCGAGCTGGTGGGCCACCGCTCCCAGGGCGGAAGCCGCTTCGCCCGCAGGCTCGACGGCGGCGGCGAAGTTGGTGATCACGCGAGCGGTGTGGGGCGCCTGGTCCTGGTCGGCGGCACGGAAGAGGACCTCGTCGCCATCGGTGACCAGCTTTCCGAGCTCGGAGATCTGGCGTGCGACGGCGAGGACATCGGGTGAGCGGTGGGGGTCTCCCGGCACTGGCAGCTTGCCGCGCTGGGCGTCGAAGGCGGAGGCCGTGGCGCGCAGGGCCAGGGCGTCGGAGAGTGGGGTGTTGTCCACGGGGCGTTCCAAGGTGGGGACGGTCGGATGGGCTGGGTTGGTGGGTGGGTGAGGACGGCTCAGCCGTGGGTGCGCGAGGGCGGTCGTGCGGCTGATGATGTGGAGGCAGAGCCTGGGCATTCCGAGGGCCGTGCGGCCGGTCGCGCTGTGCTGCGGGCGAGGGCGGCGTGGACCTGCGCCGTCGGGGGCCCCTCGGTCGGCGGCGCGGGGGGCGGCGCCGGAGCGGGGTGGCCGTTCGCGGTCTGCCAGCGGGCGCGCACGTTGTCGAGCGGCCCGAGCGCGTGCAGGGCGTGGCTAATGAGCCGTCCGGGGGCCAGGGTCTCGTTCTCAGCCAGGGCGCGGATGGCGCGGGCGGAGGCGGCGGCCGTACGGGCGACGGAGGAGCGCATGATCTGTTCGGCGAGCCACTCGGCGCTGCCGGCGCCGTCGCCGTCGCAGATGGCGGTGAGCTGTTCGGTGGTCAGCGTGCTGTCGGCGAGCAGACCGCGCCGCTGGGCTTCCCACAGCACCGTGATCCGGTCGATGGGTTCGCCGCGGTGGTGCAGCGCTCCTAG
>NZ_JAYWVC010000112.1:0-27458 GCF_036281785.1 Streptomyces chiangmaiensis
GATCCGCTTCTACAAGCAGACCGGGTTGCTGCCCGAGCCCCCGCGCACACCGAGCGGATACCGCGACTACCCGCTGCAGATGACTCACCGGCTCGCCTTCATCCGCGACGCCCAGTCGGCCGGGCTCACCCTCGCCGAGATCCGCTCCGTCCTGGCCCTGCGCGATTCCGGCGAGCCGCCGTGCACGCACGTCACCGATCTCATCGAGCAGCATCTCGCGGACATCGAGCTCTGCATGGCCGAACTGCGCAAGACCTGTACAGCCCTGCGCGGCCTGGCCGAGCGCGCCGCCGTGACCGATCCGAGCACCTGGCACACAGGCGGACATCTGCCGCATCATCGCCGCCCTCGCACCCGAGTGACAACAAGGGATTGTCAGCTGCTGGCTGACAACCTAAGGTTGTCGGCATGAGCCCAGAGCCCACCGTGGACCAGCTCATCCAGGCGGCCCACCCCACGCAGCAAGCGACGATCCCCTCGACCTGCTCGACGCCGTCCTCACCGTCACCCGCGACCTCTCCGGCCGGGCCGACGCGGCCGTCGACCAGGTCGTCAGGCAGGTCCGCGACGCCGGCTACTCCTGGACCGTGATCGGCGAACGCCTCGGGGTATCCCGCCAAGCCGCCCGCCAGCGGTATGCGGAACGCGTCGAGCAGACGCCCCCAACGGTCGGCCTCATCCGCGGCCGGGACCTGGACAGCGCCCTCACCGCCGCGCTTGAAGCCGCGCAAGCCGAAGGGCTCGCCGAGGCAGGCGCAGAGCACCTGCTGCGCGGCCTGCTCATCGACGGCGTGGCCGCCGCCACCCGCGACAAGGTCCGCGAAGTGAGCCGCCGCCTGTTCGACTACCCCGACGCGTTGGCCTCGCCGCCGCACGCCGTGTTCTCCCCCGAAGCCCAGGCGGCCCTGGCCGCCGCCGAACAGCTGGCCACCGAACGCACCCCGACCTGCGCCCCGGTGGTCACCACCACACCCCAGCTGCTGGCCGTCATCGCCACCAATCCCGGCTCCCGTGGCCGCCGCGTCCTGAACGACCTCGGCATCGACGTCGCGGACATCAAGCGCCTGCTGCACTGCTACATCAACATCCCGCGCACCGCCTTCGGCCGCCGCACCCGCCGCGGACGCCCCGGCAAGAAGCAGCCCGACCGCTGCTCCTTCTGCGGACACGCCCGCAGCGAAACCCGCCGCCTGGTGGCCGGCCCCGACGTGTGGATCTGCGCCGACTGCGTCGCCCGATGCGGCGAAATCCTCGCCCACCCGACCGCCGCCGCCCGACAGCTGTAGAGGCTACGGATCAGAAGATCCGTGACACCCACACCGGAACGAACAGGCCGCAAGCTGGCCGTGTGCTCCAATCCTGCCGATGCCCACCCCTGTCGGCAGGTCAGCCAGCGGTGGTCAGACGGGGAATCACACGCATGGCGAGCGTGATTCGGAGGGCGCTGGCCGTGGCTGCGCACAGTACAAAGCCCGTGAACGGCAGCGCGAGCACCGCAAGGGTGATCAGGGCCACGGTGTCGACGATGACGAGACCGGCGCTCGCGGCGAACGCGGCTGCGCGGATGCGCCGGTAAGGGCCCCGCAACGCCACCACAAGCAGGACAACAACAGCGAACAGGGCGGTGGGGGCGGCTACGCGCACAACAGCCAGCACGAGTGGGGGCCATGGCTGTGTGGTGAGAAGCGCGGCAGCCCAGCATGCACCGACCAGAGGACCGGTAAAGAGCAGAGTCCGCGCGATGCGGCGCCCTGGTGCCGTCTCCGCGAAGTCGGCGACGATCAGATTGGGCGAGCCGAAGTCGGCGATGGCCGCACGGGCAGCGGCATCGGGGGTGAGCCCTTGATCGCGGTAGTGCTCGTACGTCTCGACAAGGCCGTCGGCGAGCTCGCTGACTACATCTGCAGGCAGTCGGTGGTGCAGGGAGCCGAGATAGGCGTCGATCAGGTGGTGCGTGGACATGCTCGGCCTTCCAGCAACGCCGTGACCACGGCGGAGAACTCCTGCCAGCCTGAGCGCTCGCCAGTGAGCGCGGTCCGCCCAGCCGGGGTCAACTCATAGGTGCGACGGGGTCGTGCACCGGTGGTGTCCCACGCACCACTGATGAGCCCGGCCTGCTCCAGGCGCCGCAGCGCTGGGTAGACGGTGCCGGTGGGCAGGTCGATGCGACCCGCGGACCCTTCGCGCAGGGCCTCCCTGACCGCGTAGCCATGGCGTGGCCCGTTCTCGAACGTGGCCAGCAGCAGGGCGTCCAGATGGCCTTTCAGCAGTTCTGCCCTCATAGGTAGCGAGACTACTGCTCCAGGACTTCCTTCACCACCGAACGAAGCCGTAGCGTGGTCATATAGGTAGTAACGCTACTCATTGGTGGTGGGCATGGACCTGTTCGGCATCCACATACCGGAGACCTCGCCGGTCTTCCTCTCTTTCCTGACCGTGCACGTCCTGGCCGGCCTCACAGCTGTGGTCGTCGGCGCGGGCGCGGCCGTGGTGCGGCGCAAGGGCCGCGGGCTGCACACCAGGTTCGGGGCAATGTACTTTGGGGCGATTTGCATCGTGTTCGCTACCGCCACAGCGATGACCGCGATGCGCCTGCGCGAGGACTACCACCTGTTCCTGATCGGAGCAGTCGCGTTTACGGCGGCACTGACCGGCCGGACGGCCAGGCGGCGGCACTGGTCCGGCGACACGGCGCACATCGTCGGCATGGGCGGCTCGTATGTTGCGATGCTGACCGCTTTCTACGTCGACAATGGCTCACAACTACCCCTCTGGGACCGCTTGCCGACCTTGGCGTACTGGATCCTGCCCGCCGCAGTGGGCGCCCCGCTGACCTGGCGAGCCGTCCGCCGCGTCAATAGGGCGCAGGAGCCCCCGATAGCCTCTGACGGTGGCCCACAGGCCGCGTGAGGACCGACCAGGCGTTCGAAGGTTTTCACTGGTGGGTCAGCTGGCGATGGCCAGCACGGCGGCGACGCCCAAGACTCAGCCGGTGGTCATGACGGCGTGTGGGCCGAGCCGGTCCAGGATGCGACCGAGAGGGATGCCGGTGGCGCGGTGATCTGGGGGTTCAGGACGCGGAAGGCGTACCAGCCAGTGACCTGTGTGACGGACAGGGCGGGCAGTACGGCGCGAGGCCGTGACCGGTCGCCGGTTCCGGTCGCGTCCTCGCTGGTGTGGAGGTTGGCCATCGGCGGATCAGCAACAGCCGCCCGCGGCCGCCGGTTCCTTGACGCCGGCGTCGGCCTGGCTGGTACAGCAGGTGCTGCCCCCCCTGCTTGGCGAGGGTGTCGGCGTCGGCCTTGACCACCTAGACCTCCCAGGGTTCCTGGCCAGGACCGTGGACCCAGACCCTGTCCTGGAGGGCGTAGCAGCAGGCGGTGTCGTTCTCGACATCGGTCGACAGACCGGCCTGGCTGAGACGGGTGGAAGCGGCGTGGACGGCCTGGGTTGTCTCGACCTCGATGCCCAAGTGGTCCATGCGGGTTGCCTCGCCTGCGGTCCCTTCGATCAGGACGAGCTTGAGTGGGGGCTCGGCGATAGCGAAGTTGGCGTAGCCGTCGCGGATGTTGGCGGGCTCGGTGCCGAACAGCTTGCTGTAGAAGGCGATGGACGCGCCGAGGTCGGGGACACGCAGGGCGAGCTGTACACGGGACATGACGGGCCTCCTGCGGGAAAGGGTGGGGTAGTGGTCAGCAACCGCCGGATGAGGCCGGGGCGCCGATGCCGATCTGCAAGGTGGATGGGGCGGCGCAGCAACCGCCGCCTGTGCTGTCCTGCGCGGCGTCGGGGTCGTCGAACAGGCCCGCGCCACCACACACGCCGGATTCCGGCAGGGTCAGCTCAACGCGTTCGGCGGCCTCGCGGTCCCCGGCGATCGCCGCGGTGATGGAACGGACCTGCTCGTAGCCGGTCATGGCGAGGAACGTCGGCGCGCGACCGTAGGACTTCATGCCGACCAGGTACATGTCCTGCTCCGGGTGGGACAGCTCGTTCACGCCGTGCGGGTACACCGTCCCGCAGGAATGCACGTTCGGGTCGATGAGCGGGGCCAGCGCGGTCGGGGCCTGGAGACGCTCGTCCAGGTCGAGGCGGACCTCAGAGAGGAAGGAGAGGTCCGGGCGGAAGCCCGTCAGAACGATGATCTCGTCGACGGGTTCAAGCCGGCGCCCGTCCTCAGCGACAAGGACCAGGCGGCCGTCGGTGCCGCGCTCGACGGCCTCGGTACGAAAGCCGGTGGCTGTGCTGGCGTATCCGTTCTCCACCGCGGCCTTGGCGCGCAGGCCCAGGGCGCCGCGGGCCGGAAGCTGGTCGGCCTCGCCGCCGCCGTAGGTGTCCGTGCCGATGCTCCGGCGCAGGATCCACACCGCGTGCGTGCCGTCCTCCTCCTTGGCCAGTTCGGCGAGGTAGGCCAGCGCGGTGAAGGCGGAGGCGCCGGAACCGACGACCGCGGTGCGCTTGCCGGTATACCGGGCACGCACGGCCGGATGCTTAAGGTCCGGGACGCGATAGGAGATCCGGTCGGCCGACGCCTTCTCACCGAGGGCAGGCAGACCGTTCGCACCCATCGGGCTGGGCACGCTCCATGTACCTGAAGCGTCGATGACGGCGCGGGCGGCGATCCGCTCCTCGCGGCCGTCAGACAGTTGGACGTGCACCGTGAAGGGCTGCTCGTCCCGGCCGGAGTCGACGATGCGGTCACGGCCTGCGCGGGCGACGCCGGTCACCGCGATGCCGTAACGGACCTTGTCGCCCAGGACGTCGGCGAGCGGCTGAAGGTAGTCATCGGCCCAGTCGCCGCCGGTCGGGTACGTCATCCCGTCGGGGCGCACCCAGCCGGTCGGGGACAGCAGCTTCTCGGCGGCCGGGTCGGTGACCTCGGCCCAGGGCGAGAACAGCCGCACGTGCGCCCAGTCGCGTACGGCGGTGCCAGCGGTCGGACCAGCCTCCAGGACCAGCGGGTCAATGCCGCGTTCGATGAGGTGGGCAGCGGCGGCCAGGCCGATGGGGCCGGCTCCGATGACCACGACGGGCAGCTGGCCGGTGGTGGGCGCGCTCACGAGATTCCCTTTGCTTCGACATTCGTCGATATCTTCCGCGGTCAGCATGGCACCTGATTCGACAAACGTCAACATAGACATATGTCGAATCTGGGTGATCGGAGTGCACCGACGCGGCGGTGATCGGGGGCGGTCAGTCAGGCCTGGCCGCGGCGTTCGCATCACCCGAGTAGGGAGCTGGAGCCGGTCGTCCTGAATGAGTACCTCGTGCACGACCATCAGGTGGGCGTCTCCTGCTCACGGACTCCGGCCGGCCCATGCGGGCGCCGCACCTCCTGCCCTTTGCGAGGTGTGGGCCAGGACGCGGCTCCAGTCGGCTGCCGTCGCGCTACCTGGTCGGGACCAGGCTTCTCCCAGCCCCTCGCCGTACTGATTTGATGTGTGTGAACATAGACGCATGTCGAATACGAAGGTGCTGCCGCTGCTGGAGCCTGCGGCTCCCGAGTCCGTAGCGCCGTGCTGCCCGCCTCTGAACGAGCGGCCGCTGACCGCCGGGGAGGCCGAGCGGACCGCCCGTATGTTCAAGGCACTGGGCGACCCGGTGCGCCTGCGGCTGTTCTCGCTGGTCGCATCACATGAGGGCGGCGAGGCGTGCGTGTGCGACATCTCGGACGTCGGTGTCTCCCAGCCGACGGTCTCCCACCACCTGAAGAAGCTCAAGGAGGCCGGGCTGCTGACCTCCGAGCGGCGCGGCACGTGGGTGTACTACCGGGTGGAGCCGTCGGTGCTGACGGCGATGGGCCAGCTGCTGGCCATAGTGCCCGCTGCGGCCTGACGGTCGGCCCCATGACGGCGGCCGGGCATTGTCAGCGGCGTGCGTCACAATAGCCGCATGGGTATCGATATCCCTGGGCCCGCACTGAGTTGGCCCAGTTCCTTTTGCTGACTGAGCTGTACCGCCCTGAGGACCCTCCAGGTGTCCTCACCATCAGCTCCAGGCTCTCCACCCGTGGTGCCCAGGCCGATGTCGTGGCCAGTGCCCACGTGGTGGAGAAGATCCTCGACCGTGTCCTGCCGCGGTGGCGCACCGAAGTGTCTTCCGACAGGAACAAGACCGTGAACCGCTGGTGCCAGCACCACGAGGCGGCTCAGCGAGCGGACGCAGCCCTGCAACGGGACGCCGAGATTAGTGCCCGCCTCGGTGACGATGCCCCTCAGCTGAGCGCGGGGTCCATGCACCCCCATGGGTCTGGGAGGGGGCCAAAGCCCTGTGGGGGAGCGGACATTTCCGCGAGGCAGTTACCGCAGCAGCCCGCAAGGTCAACGCCGAGACAGAACAGAGTCGGCCGCCGATCTGAGTGAGACGAAGCTCTTCCAGAGCGCCTTCTCGCAGACGCCGCCGAAGGCTGGTGAACCGCGCCTGCGCCTCATGGACGACGATGGCTGGGACACTTTCCGCAGCATCCACCGGGGCGCCATGGCGTTCGCCGAGGGCTGTTGTGCCGGGATACGCAACTCGAACAGCCACGAAGACGGCCTGCCGGAACTTCCTGAGCACGAGGCGCTGGAACAGCCGGCCGCGTTCAGCGTGCTCGCACGCTGGGTTGACACCGCGAGCGTAGAGACCGCCTAGGGGCGGGCGGATCAGCCAAGAAGCGCGGCAATTCCCCTTGCCGCCTCCCTCGCCGGTCGTCCCACGCCGATGAGGGTGGCGGAGGCGGGTCCGGTCCAGTCGCCGTAGCCGAGCAGGTGCACGCGGGGCTCGTCCATAGCCTGTGTGCCGATGGTGGCGATGTGGCCTCGCCGGCCTCGAAGTTTGAGCGGTGCGAGATGAGAGAGGGCGGGACGGAAGCCGGTGCACCAGACGATGGCATCGGCTTCCATGCGGGTGCCGTCGGACCATTCGACACCGTCGGGGACGAGCCGGGCGAACATGGGGGCGGCTTTGAGCAGGCCGTGGTCGCGCGCCGCGCGGACGGGCGGAACGGCGACGATGTCACCGAGCGAGGCGACGCCGCCGGTGTCCGTGCGGCCTTCGTCGAGGGCGCGGCGGCGGGCGGTGGCCGTGTCGAAGAGGGCGCGGCCGTCGATGTCGTCTGCCAGGTATCGGGGCGGGCGCTGAGTGACCCAGGTCAGATGCGTGTCGTAGGCCAGGTCGGCGGCGATCTGGGCGCCGGAGTTGCCGCCGCCGACCACGATCACGCGGCGGTCGGCGAAGTCCAGCGAACGGCGGTACTCGACTGTGTGCAGTTGCCGGCCGCCGAAGTCTCCCCGGCCGGGAACGGCGGGTAGGAAGGGCCGCCACCAAGTGCCGGTCGCACTGATGACGGCACGCGCGTGCCAGGTGCCGGAGTCCGTCTCCACGCGGAGGGTTCCCTCGTCGCGGTGCACGCCCAGAACACGCACGGGCCGCTGAAGAGGCAGCTCGTAGCGTTTCTCGTAGTCGCGCAAGTACTCCACCACGTGGGCGGCGTCCGGGTACTCCTCACCGGCCTGCCGCGGCATCAGCCGTCCCGGGAGGGAGGAGTAATTCGCCGGGGAGAAAAGGCGGAGGGAGTCCCAGGCGTGCTGCCAGGCCCCACCGGGTTCGGTCTGAGCGTCGAGGATGACGAAGTCGATGGCCAGGCGGCGCAGGTGGTACCCGGCGGCGAGCCCGGCCTGCCCCCCGCCGATCACCACCACCTGCGTGCTGTGCGTCATGCGGTCGGCTGCGCTTCAGCCTTCCGGCCCGGCATGAAGATGAGCGCCACCAGAGCCAGACCGACCACGGCGCCGACCACCTGCATGCCGATGAACCCGGCGAGCGAGCCCGGCGCGATGCCGGCGAAGGTGTCGGTGAAGGCGCGGCCGATGGTCACGGCCGGGTTGGCGAAGGAGGTGGAGGAGGTGAACCAGTAGGCAGCGCCGATGTAGGAGGCGACGGCCACGGGAGCGAAGCGCAGACGGTCGGTTCGGGCAAGGCCGAAGATCAGCAGGATCAGGCCGCCCGTCGCGACCACCTCGCCGAGCAGCAGATGTCCGGCGGAGCGATCGTGTGTGGACCACTTCACCAAGGGCTCGCCGAACATCGCATCGGCCAGGATCGAGCCGGCTATCGCGCCGATGATCTGAGCCGGGACGTACACGGCGCTCTCTTTCAAGGTGACGCCTGCGCCGCCGCGGCGAGCGGTCCACCACTCGGCCAGGGTGACGACCGGGTTGAAGTGGGCACCGGATACAGGGCCGAGAAGTGTGATCAGGACGCCGAGACCGAAGACGGTGGCCAGGGAGTTGGCCAGCAGCTGCAGGCCGACGTCTCTGGTCAGTTCGGTGGCCTGGATGCCGGAGCCGACCACGACCGCCACCAGGGCCGCGGTGCCGATCAGCTCGGCGGCGGCCCGGGCGACCAGGGGGGCGCTGGGTGGGGTGGCCCCCGGAGCGGGCTGGGATTCAGCGGAGACCACGGACTCCGCGGCGCTCTCGTGGGTGGTGGTCAACGACGACTCCTCGGTGCAGTTGTCTGGCCGGGCGATCAGGGGCAGGACCGCTTGAGGTTGTTCTCGGCGGTGATGCGCGCGGTCTCCGCCAGCTCGGTGAACTGGCCCGCGAGAGAGGCGATGACGTCGGACTTGAGCCGGTAGTAGGTGAACCGTCCGCAGGGCTCGGTCTCGACCACGCCCGCCTCGCGCAGCACCTTCAGGTGGTTGGAGAGGTTGGTCTGCTTCGCGCCGGTCTCCTCGACGAGGTGCGTGGTGCAGAGCGTCTCCTTGGCGAGCAAGGTGATGATCTGGAGCCTGAGTGGGTCGGCCAGAACCCGAATCAGATCAGTGTCGACTGACGTCAGCATGGACTGATACTCTCACATCGGCCGGGGCTGACACCAGTCTGGGCTGATCTTTGGGACCCGCACCCAACAGACGTTGGGCCCATGACCCGAAGGGGGTTCCCATGACTGCGCCTTTGCCCCCTGTTCTACCGGATGAGCGGCTGGCGGCCGGCATCGCCCGCCTCGCCCTCCGCTTTCGAGGTCACTTCTCGCCCGAGACCATCCAGGGCGTCGTCACGGACTCCTACGAGCATCTCGCCACGCATGCCCGCGTCCGCGCCCATCTGGTGGTGCTGGCCGAGCACCTGGCCACCGAGCGTCTGGACGCACTGGCGCACATCCAGGGGGCGTCCGGCAGCGGTCAGCCCCGGGTGCTGTTCGTGTGCAGCCACAACGCCGGCCGCTCGCAGATGGCCGCCGCTCTCCTCTCCTACCGCGCCGGCGACCGCGTGGCCGTCACCTCCGCGGGTACGCACCCGGCCGCCGAGGTCGAACCGGTCGTCGCGCAGGTACTGGCCGAGGCCGGTGTGGACGCCACCGACGCGTTCCCCAAGCCGCTGACCGACGAGGTCGTCCAGGCCGCCGACATCGTCATCACGATGGGCTGCGGGGACGCCTGCCCGATCGTGCCCGGCCGCCGCTACCTGGACTGGCCCATCGCCGACCCCGAGGGCGCCCCGATCGCCGTCGTCCGCGGCATCCGCGATGAGATCGACGCCCACATCACCGAACTGCTCGCCACCCTGCCGAGCAGCTGAATCCTCCTGCTCCGTACCACCGTTGCATCCCTTCATGAAGGAAGAACCGATGTCCTCCAGCCCGCTCGCCTCCGTGCTGTTCGTCTGCGTCCACAACGCCGGACGCTCGCAGATGGCCGCCGGATTCCTCAATCACCTTGCGGGCGACCGGATCGAGGTCCGCTCCGCCGGGTCCCTGCCCGGCGACCAGGTCAACCCGGCTGCCGTCGAGGCCATGAAGGAGGTCGGCGTCGACATCTCCGACCAGAAGCCCAAGGTCCTGACCACCGAGGCCGTCCAGGCGTCCGACTACGTCATCACCATGGGCTGCGGCGACGCCTGCCCGATCTTCCCGGGCAAGAAGTACCTCGACTGGGACCTGGAGGACCCGGCCGGCAAGGGCGTCGAGGCCGTCCGTCCCATCCGTGACGAGATCCAGAAGCGCATCGAGGCCCTGATCGCCGAGGTCGATGCGAAGCAGGAGGCGTGACCCGGTGGCCGATGGCGGCATACGCGAGGTCATCGTCATCGGCTCCGGCCCCGCCGGATACACCGCCGGCCTCTACACTGCCCGCGCCGAGCTCAAGCCCCTGGTCTTCTGCGGCGCGATCTCCGTCGGCGGGGCGCTCACCACGACGACCGAGGTCGAGAACTTCCCCGGCTTCCCCGAGGGCATCGCCGGCCCGGACCTCATGGTGAAGATGCGCGCCACGTGGAGAAGTTCGGCGCACAGATGGTCGACGACGACATCGTCGAGGTCGACCTGGCAGGGGAGACCAAGACGGTCACGGACTCCTCCGGGACCGTGCACCGGGCGAAGACGGTGATCGTGGCCACCGGGTCCGGTTACCGCAAGCTCGGCCTGCCCAACGAAGAGGAGCTGTCCGGCCGGGGTGTGTCCTGGTGCGCCACCTGTGACGGCTTCTTCTTCCGCGACCGCGACATCCTGGTCGTCGGCGGCGGTGACGGCTACCTCAAGGTTGCCTCCCCCTCCACCCGTACGAACATCCCCGGCGTCTTCGGCGCCGGCGACGTCGTCGATCACACCTACCGGCAGGCCATCACGGCCGCCGCCAGCGGCTGCCAGGCCGCACTGGACGCCGAGCGATACCTCGCCGCCCTGGGTGACACCGGCACCGGACAAGCCGCAGGCGAGCCGGTCGCGGCCACCGTCTGACAGCACCACCAGCAGGAGAACAAGCACCCCATGGCTCTCAAGAACGTCACAGAGGACTCCTTCGAACAGGATGTCCTCAAGAGCGACAAGCCGGTCCTGGTCGATTTCTGGGCCGCTTGGTGCGGCCCGTGCCGCCAGATCGCTCCCTCCCTGGAAGCGATCGCCGCCGAGCACGGCGACAAGATCGAAATCGTCAAGCTGAACATCGACGAGAACCCGGCCATCGCCGCCCGGTACGGCGTGATGTCCATCCCGACGATGAACCTCTACAAGGGCGGCGAGGTCGTGCAGACCCTCGTGGGCGCCAAGCCCAAGGCCGCCCTGGAACGCGAGCTCGCCGACCACCTCGCCTGACGCGACACCGGTGGGGGCACCGCACTGCCCCCACCCCCACTCTTCTCCACGGAGGTATCCCGGTGGCCAGCAAGCGCATCGTCGCCATCGGCGGCAGCGACGCAGGCATCAGCGCGGCCCTGCGCGCCCGCGAGTTGGATCCCGACAGCGAGGTCACCGTCGTCGTGGCCGACGCCTACCCCAACTTCTCCATCTGCGGCATCCCGTACTACGTCTCCGGCGAAGTCGGGCACTGGAGCGACCTCGCCCACCGCACCCTGGCCGACCTCAAAGCCACCGGCATGCAGGTGCGCACCGACAGCCTCGCCACCGGCATCGACGTGACCGGCAAGCGGCTCACCGTGCGTGACGCGGACGGCCGCAATGAGGAACTGCCCTACGACGCGCTGATCGTGGGCACTGGGGCGGTCAGCGCACGACCGCCCATCGAAGGGCTGACCGGTCCTGACGCACTCGGACCGAAGGACGGCGTCCACCTGCTGCACAGCATGGGCGACACCTTCGCGGTCATGGACACCCTCGCCACCCGCCATCCCAAGTCGGCCGTCGTCATCGGCGCCGGCTACATCGGCCTGGAGATGGCCGAGGCCCTGACCACCCGCGGCCTCGCCGTCACCCAGATCGAGGCCCTGCCCGAGGTACTGCCCACGGTCGATGCGGAACTCGGCGCCCTCGTCCGAGCAGAGCTCACCGCTCACGGCGTCGAGGTCATCACCGGCACCCAGGTCTCCGCAGTCACCCGCGACCCCTCCAGCGACACCCTCCATGTCCGAGCCACCGGGCCGGGCGGCAGAACCTTCACCTGTGACGTCGACCTAGTCCTGGTCGTCGTCGGCGTACGCCCCGACACGGCGCTCGCGGCCAGCGCCGGAGCCCGGCTCGGCGTCAACGGCGCGATCGACGTTGACGAGTACATGCGCACCTCGCTACCCGACGTGTACGCCGCAGGGGACTGCGCCGTCACCCACCACCGGCTGCTCGGAAAGACCTGGCTGCCGCTGGGCACCACAGCCCACAAGCAGGGCCGGATCGCCGGGGAAAACGCACTCGGCGGCTACCGCTGGTTCCAGGGGAGCCTCGGCACCCAGGTCGTCAAAGTGTTTGATCTCGTAGCTGCCCGCACCGGGCTCCGTGGCCACGAAGCACAAGCTGCCGATCGGGGCTGGACGCCGGCGACCACCACCAGCCGCCCCGACGACCACAAGGCGTACTACCCCGGAGCAACTCCGATCACGATCCGCGTCACCGGCGACACCAACACCGGACTCCTCCTCGGTGCCCAGCTCGTCGGACGACTCAGCGCGGAGATCTCCAAGAGAGTCGACACGTACGCGGCCGCCCTATTCCACGCCATGGCCGTCGACGACATCAGCGACCTAGACCTCTCCTACACGCCACCGTTCGGTTCGCCCTGGGATGCAGTCCAGACCGCCGCGCAGGCATGGGTGAACGAGCATCAGCTCGACGCCCAGCGACGGATGCTGGGCGCTGCCTGAGGACGGGCAAGGCCTGCGGACAGCGCGAGCAATCACGGACCGAAGCCCTGAGCGTGCACTGGCCTTCACGGACGAGGAACAGCGGGATCAGAGACGCAACGGTCGAACCGGTCCACCACGACCGAGCGATTCGTTCGCCGACAGTCCAGTGAGCACCGTCGCAGCCCGGAAGACACCGCAGCGGACCCCAGTTTGGAGCGGCAGCAGTCATGGCCTTGCGTCAGAGGCAACGACTGCTAGGGATGATGACCTGGAGCCGCACCAGATCGTCGATGTAAGGGCTCGGGCGTAGGGCCGGGCCGTACGCCCACTCCATGACGTCCATCCGCCAAGGCGCGTGGCGATGATCGACCATCCGGAGGTCGGCGATGCTCTCGGCGATGCGTGTTGTCGAGCGGCCATAGCTGAGCATGTGTGCAGCCACGCAGACAGCTGCGGCGACCCGCAGCGGATCGGACCATAGCCGCTTCTCCTGACGCGGGCGCGGAGCACGACCACCGCGAAGCGCGCACAGGAGAACCGCATCCGGCCGGTCACCGCTGCGGTTGATCCGGTGCCGGTCCGGTGCGGACACGATCGGGGATCTGAACTGGTTGATCGCTGCGGTTCAGGCATGAACGGCTCCGGACCGATCGCAGCCAGCGGCTACTGCCCGCTGCCACTGGGGGTGAGTTCGGCCATCTGCGACCAGCCGGTCCCGGCCACTTGGACGTGGATGATGTCGGGTTTCTTGGCGATCACCTCGGGCATCCAGGCCATGGCGGTCTTGAAGTGGCCGGAATTCACGTGCACCGCGCCCGCCTTGGGCGACTCGAATGCCTCGATGAGGACGAACTGGTTGGGCCGGTGAACGCTCCGGGACCATTCGAAGAAGATGTTGCCCGGCTCTTGCCTGGTCGCCCGGGTGAAGTCGTCGACCAGGTTGAGCCACTCCTCGGATCGGTCCGGGCGGACAGTGAACTTGACCGCGATGAAGATCATGTCAATCTCCTTCGAATCTCTCTGCGTTCAGGTGGCCGCGAGCTCGGCCAGGCCGAGCAAAGTCAGCCCGAGCACGGCGAAGGCCAGGCTCAACCGGAGCACACGGGTCGCGTGGGTGGCCCACCAACGCACGCGGGGCATGGCCGAGGCCGGGATCAGATCCCAGTCCACGCGGCGCAAGGCGGCTTTGTAGATCACCATGGCCACGGTGCCCCATGCGCCGGCCATGGCCAGGGTGCCCGCGATCGCCCGGAGCGTGGTCACGTCCATTGCGGTCTCCTTTTCGGGGCGGAGTCCGGGCTCGTGGTTGCGAGCAGCGCGGCGCTCGAGCACCACTCCCCGGTCGGTCGGCGGTCTGATCAGGTCGCGGCGGTCACGGTGAGATAGATCAACACGAGGTTGAGCGCGATGACGGTGATGGTCACGAGCGTGGCAGCCACTGTCACCAGACGCCGGTTTGCGTAAGGCCCCATGACGCTGCGGCGGGAGGTCAGTACAGCCAGCGGTACGAGGGCGAACGGGATCCCGAAGGAGAGCACGACCTGGGAGATGACCAGTGCCTGCGTCGGATCGGCCCCCAGAGCAAGCATCACGACGGCCGGGATCAGCGTGATGACCCGGCGGATCACCAGGGAGATCCGCCGGCGCAGCAAGCCTCCCATGATGACTGCACCGGCGTAGCACCCGACCGCGGTGGAGGCGAATCCCGACGCCAGGAGGGCGACGGCGAAGAGCACCGCTATCGCGCCGCCGACATGGGTACCGACTGCGGCGTACGCGCCCTCGAGGGAACCACCGGTCTCGCCGCCCTGCAGTGCTGCCGCTGCCAGGAGCAGCATGGCCAGGTTGACGGCACCGGCGACCAGCATGGCCATGCCCACGTCGTACTTGGTCGCGGACAACAGCTTCCGTCGCTGCTCGCCCTCATGCCTTCCGTGCCGGTCCCGGGCCAGTGCCGAGTGCAGATACACGGCGTGGGGCATGACCGTGGCACCGAGTATGCCTGCTGCCAGAAGGACGCTGTCCGGGCCGGCGAACCGGGGGATCAGGCCGTTCACGGCATCCGGTGCCGACGGGGAGGTCACGAAGAGCCCGGCGAAGAACCCCAGGGCGATCACGGCGAGCAGGCCGATGACCACCCGCTCGAAGGGCTGCTGTCCACGTCGGCTCTGCAGGGCGAGCAGCCAGGTCGACACCAAGCCCGTGACCAGCCCTCCGGCGAGCAGCGGCAGATCGAACAGGAGATACAGGGCGATCGCCCCGCCGAGTACCTCGGCCAGGTCGGTGGCCACTGCCACCAACTCGGCCTGCGCCCAGTAGGCCAGCCTGCCGGCTCGGGGCATCCGGTCGCACAGGGCTTCCGGGAGCGACTGCCCGGTCACCAGCCCCAGCTTGGCCGAAAGGTATTGCACCAGACAGGCCATCAGGTTCGCTGCCACGATGACCCACACGAGCAGGTAGCCGTACGTGGCGCCCGCGGTGACATTGGTTGCCACGTTACCGGGGTCCACATAGGCGATCGCGGCGACGAATGCCGGTCCGATCAGGCGGAGCCGCTGCAGACGAGACGGAGCGAAGCCTTGGAGATCTGCCCGTTCAGCCATTTTCTGGCCGGTGGTGTACAAGCTCTTCTCCCTTTGTGTCCTTGTGGCCGGCGGTCGACGTCGGCGACGGCGGGCCCGCACGCGGGTCCGCCGAACTGAGTCGTCCGGCGTGCCGGGAGGCGGCCGCCCCTGCGCCCGGCCGGCGGACGGGCCGTTTTTCGAACCGGTCATGGACGCGGCGGCTGCCTCCCTGGTGCCTGCTTCTCCGGCCCGTCAGTAGATGTTCGACGGCCGGACCATGCCTTCGGCCAGGTCGCCGAAGCCGGGGGCCACGATCGCGCCCGGGTTCTGGACGATCTCCTCGACCACCAGCGTTTCGGTGGTGAGCAGTAGCGCCGCGACGGACGCCGCACTCTGCAGCGCTGAGCGGGTCACCTTCAGCGGGTCGATCACCCCGAGGGCGAACATGTCGCCGTACTCTCCGGTGAGCGCGTTGAACCCGTGTCCCGTGGGCAGTGCGGCGACACGGTCGAGGACCTCCTGGCCTTCGTAACCGGCGTTGATCGAGATCCAGCGCAGCGGTTCGCCGAGTGCACGGCGGACGATGTCCCGTCCGGCGGAGTGGTCCCCGGACAGTTCGAGGCGCTCCAGCACGGTCGCGCACTGGGCCAGCGCCGTTCCGCCGCCGGCGACTATCCCCTCCTCTATGGCCGCCCGGGTTGCGGACAGCGAGTCCTCGACGCGGTGCTGCTTCTCCTTGAGCTCCACGCCGGTGGCCGCGCCGACGTGGATGACGGCGACGCTGCCGGACAGGCGGGCGATGCGCAGTTGGAGGTGGTCCTGGTCATGCTCGTTCTCGGTGCGCTCGAGCTCCCGCTTGATCTGCTCGATACGGGCCGAGACGACCTCCTGTGAACCCGCGCCGCCCACCAGTGTGGTGCTGGACTCCGTCACCGTGATCCTGCGGCAGCGGCCGAGCTGGTCCAGCCGCGCCGCGTCCAGGCTCAGGCCGGCGTCGCCGGTGATGACGCGTCCCCCGGCGAAGGCGGCGAGGTCCTCGAGTTCGGCGATGCGCCGGTGGCCGAAGCCCGGCGCCCGCACCACCACCGACTTGAAGGTGTCGTGCACGTTGTTGGTCACGAGCATGCCCAGGGCCGGGCCATCCACTGTCTCGGCCAGGATCACCAGCGGGCTGCCGCTGCGGGTGACCTGTTCCAGCAGCGGCATCAAGGTCTGGACGGTCGAGATCTTCTCGTTGGTGAGCAGGATGTAGGGGTTCTCGAAGACCGTCTCCATCCGGTCCTTGTCGGTCACCATGTAGGGCGAGACATAGCCGTGGTCGAACTCCACGCCGTCGGCGAAACTCACGTCGAGCCCGAAGGACGGGGACTCCTCCACCGTCACGACCCCGTTGCGGCCGACGCGGGCCATCGCGGTCGCGATCGTCTCGCCGATCTCGGCGTCGTTGTTGGCCGAGAGCGTGGCCACGTGGGCGAGGTCCGCCTGGTCGGTGATCTGCCGGGTGTTCTCCTGCAGTGCGTCGATCACCGCGGCGACCGCATGGTTGATGCCCGCCTTGAGCAGCATCGGGTTCGCACCGGCGTCGACCGCGTGCAGCCCTTCGCGCACGAGGGCCTGGGCGAGCACCGTCGCGGTGGTCGTACCGTCTCCGGCGACGCCGTTGGTCTTGTCGGCGACTTCCTTGACCAGTTGGGCGCCCATGTTGGCGAATGGGTCCCGCAGCTGGATCTCCCGGGCGATGGTGACGCCATCGTTGGTGATGGTGGGCGGGCCGGTCAGCTTCTCGATGACGGCGTTGCGTCCCTTGGGGCCCAGCGTCACCTTGACTGCGTCGGCCAGGGCGTTCACTCCCGCCTCGAGGAGTCGTCGCGCCTCGACGTTGAAGCGCAGGTCCTTTGCCATGTTTCGTAACCGCCTTTCGAACCGGTGGTGTTCGAGCCGGTGATGGGTGTGGTGCTGCGGTTGCCGCGAACGAACGGCCGTGTACTGCGCGGAGAGGGCAGGAGGGCCAGCTCAGGGGACGAGGATGGCCCGGCCGCGGACCTTGCCCTCGTCCAAGTCCTGCAGGGCCTTGGCGAAGTCGGTCAGGGCATAGACGGTGGTGTGCAGGGCGACCTTGTCCTGGGCGGCCAGGACCATCAGTTCGGCCAGGTCGGTGTAGGAGCCGACCAGGTTGCCGATGAAGTTGATCTCGGTGGAGATGATGTCGATCGTGGGCACCGCCAGGACCCCGCCGTACCCGACCACGTGGTAGTCGCCTGCCCGGCGCAGCATGGCCACGCCGTCCTCCAGGGCGCCGCCCTCGCCGACGAAGTCGATGACCGCTTCGGCACCCTGTCCGTCGGTGAGCTCCCGTACGTGCTCCACCTGCGTGCCGTCGGCAACGACGGTGTGCTGGGCGCCGAGGGTTTCGGCGAGTTTGAGGGCCTCCGGCGAGCGGTCGACGACGATCAGTTCGGCGGGGTTCAGCGCGCGCAGGGCCTGGATGCCGATGTGGCCGAGTCCGCCGGCGCCGATGAGCACTGCCTTCTGGCCGGGCGCCAGCCGCCTCGCCGCCTTCTTCACCGCGTGATACGCCGTCAGACCGGCGTCGGCAAGCGCCGCGACGTCCGCCGGGGCGAGCCCGCTCTCGAGCTTGACCACCGCGCGCGCGTTGGTCTTGACCAGTTCGGCGAATCCGCCGTCGGCGTCGATGCCGGGGAAGGCGGAGTTCTCGCAGTGCACGTCGTCGCCGCGGCGGCAGGCGGGGCACAGTCCGCAGGTGACCAGGGGGTGCAGGATCACCGGATCGCCGACGGCCAGGCCCGTCACCGCACTGCCGATCTCGTGCACCCAGCCGGCGTTTTCGTGGCCCTGGATGTACGGCAGCGCAACGTGGGTCTTCTGCGCCCACTGGCCCTCGACGATGTGCAGGTCGGTCCGGCACAGCCCGGCTCCGCCGATGCGGACGATCACATCCAGCGGCCCGGTGATCGTGGGTTCGGGTACCTCCTCGACAATCGGTGTGCGGTGGTACACATGCGTTCGTACGGCTTTCATGCGGTGCCTCCTGCCGTGTTCGGGCCGTAGCGGGTGGCGAGCAGTCCCTCGCACATTTCGGTGTTGGCGGAGATACCAACGGCGATGGTGCGGCATCGCCGCAGGTGGGCCTCCAAGTCGACGGGGAGGAGGGCGCGCCCGTGTTCGTCGGTGAAAAGGGGATCGACGCCGTCGGCCGGCAGGCCGAGAGCCCTACGCCGGCGCACCAGGGTGGTGATCAGCCGGCCGGGCAGGTCCGCCACGCGGGCCTCGGCCATCTGCCGGGCGGTCCATCCCTGGTCGGTCAGGCGCCGTCCCAGGCGTTCCTGCACGGCCAGGTATCCCTTGCGCAGGAAGGTCCGGCGCAGTTCCTCCAGCCGGTCGGGGTCGGCCAGCAGCGGGAACGCCTCGGCGAACTCCTGGCCGCAGGCCACCCCGTGGTTGATCTCGTCGGAGGCGAAGTGGTCCTCCAGGACGACCGTGACCTCGGTGGCCCACGGCAGGGCGGCGAGTGCCCGACGGGCGTCCTCCACCATGAGCCAGGCGAAGTTCGGGGCGCAGAAGTAGGTGGGCAGCCGCAGCCGCGCCTGAACGTGCCCGGCGTCGATGCCGACGCTGCGGACGAAGCCGAGTTCGGTGATGGGGCGGTCGAGCTCGGGGTCCAGCACCGTGGCCAGGGCGGCGGTGACCGCCTCGGATCGGTCGGCCGCCTCGGTGACGGGGATGCTCTCGGTGATGCCCGTGGTCATGCCGGCACCTGCGCGGGGGGCAGCTGGGCGCTCTCCGGCACCTTGATGTCGTACAGGCGGGCGCTGTTCAGACCGAGGATCTTGCGCTTGACGTCGGTGGTGAGGGTGCCGTATTCGGACTGCAGTTCCTCGGGGATCTGGAAGTCGACGAACTTCTCGATGAGCCAGCGCGGGCTCCAGATCGCGTAGTCGCTTCCGAAGGTGATGCGGTCCTCGTCCAGCCAGTACAGGAGTTCACCGAGGACCCGGGCGAAGTACCCCGGCCGGGAGTGGATGAACGGCATGACCACCGACAGGCCGGCGTACACGTTGGGCTCCTGTGTGGCGATCCAGCAGAAGTCCTCGAGCCGCGGCAGGCCGGAGTGCTCGACGATGAAGTTCAGCTCCGGGAAGGCGGTGGCGGCGTGGTCGACGTCGGCGACGTCGAAGGCGTCGCGGTTCAGCGGCCAGATGGTGGGGCCCTTGTGGATGTGGATGTTGCGGATTCCCAGCTCGGCGCACTTGGCGAGGTAGTCCTGCGCGCCCGGGTCGGTGAGCTTCCACCCCTTGGAGTCGCCGCGCCACTCGGCCGTGTAGAGCTTGACGCCGCGCAGCTGCCACTCGGCCGCCAGCCGCTCCAGCTCGGCGAGTCCCGCCCGGCCGTCCCGGGGGTCGAAGGCGCCGTTGACGATCAGCCGTCCGGGGTGCTTGGCGGCCAGCCGGCCGTTGCGCTCGGTGGTGTTGAAGCCGTTGGTGTAGAACTCGCCGAGATAGGTGGGCTGGAAAATGCCCACGTCCACATAGCCGGTCTCGAACAGGTCGTGCATCAGGTCCTGCTCGGAGTACTTGCGGAACTTCTCCAGCGGCCACACCCACTCGGCGGGGCTGAGGTTGCGCTGGTAGTCGTAGAAGCAGCGGATGAAGCCCTCGCCGTACTTGTTGGCGGTGTTCTCCTCGCTGGCGTCCCAGAAGTGGATGTGCCCGTCGACCACGAAGTAGTCCACGCCGTCCTTGGTGTACATGTGTTGCCTCGGCTTCCGTATGAGGTGGTGAGGTCCCGGCCCGGGGAGCACGGCACGTGCGGGGAGGCGCGTCCGACGGGCGCACTCCCCGGACCGGTGCTGCTGCCGATGTGCAGGGCGCTACCGGACCGGCTTGAGATCGAAGTCGATGTACTCCGCCGCTTCCTCCGGGCTGGCGAAGAGCATCGTCTTGTCGTCGAAGTGGACCATCCGCCCGTAGTGCGTCGACATGATCTCTTCGAAGTCGGACTGGTCGAACTCGAAGCCGATCGCCTCAGTGATCTCGTCGAAGTCGAACAGCAGCTTTCCCTCTCCGTCGACCCGGATCATGGAGGGGTACTCCTCGACGGACACGCCGGGCTTGCCGCGCATCACCTCTGCGACCACGTGACCGTTCTGGTTGTTCATCAGGGTCACGCCGCACAGGTTCGAGAACGTGCGGTTGCTGCCGAATTTCGGGTCGTTGCTGACGGTCACCGTGAGAGTCCCTTCGGCTCGGAGAGGTTCAGGTCGGACAGCAGAGCGCTGAATCCGCCGGCCGCGTTGTCCCAGGAGTCGGCGAAGGTGACCACCTGGTCCTGGGGCTGCGACCAGATCGGCTGGAGTTCGCGCGCCGCCCTGACGCTGATCGGCACCCAGGTCTCCAGCCAGCTCTGCAGGACGTCCCGGTTGTGCTTGCCGTGGGCGTCGTCCGTGGCGAGCATGCGGAACAGCGCCCGGGTGTAGCGCCGGTCGCGGTCGTAGTCGTGCTCTCCAGTGCCCACCAGCGTCGGGGTCACGTAGTCGCCGTTGCGTGCGGCGACCTGCATCACCAGCTGGCTGCGGAACAGCACGCCAACCAGGGACTCGAAGATCACGTTGGTGGCGAACAGCGACTCGGCCCAGTCACCGATGGCGGTGAGCCTCTCGACGTTCTCCCGCACTCCCTGCCACACCGGATCGGTGTGCCAGGTGTTCTTGTGGACCGCCCCGTCGAATCCGATGCCGGCCTCGGACAGATCCAGGTTGTACAGGGCCAGGTCCTGGGCGAAACGCAGCTTGTGGGCGCTGTTCACCGCGATCGCCGTGTTGATCATGTTGGTCGGTGCGGAGCGCTGCTCCGAGGTGAACACGTGCATGCCCAGGCCGTGTTCGGCGTGCATCCACGCACCCAGGTGCCGCTCCAGGAACGTCACCCACGCCGTCGGCCAGCTGCGGTACGCCTCGGCCTTCTTGGCGTTCTCCAGGTTCAGCTGGATCTGCCGTACGACGTTGGAGTTGTTCCGGTAGATGGTCTGTTCCCACTCCTCGTTCGGGTCGAGGAAGCAGTGCCAGTCACCGGAGCGCAGCTCGGTCCAGTCCTGGGGGTAGCCGCCCTTGCCGTCGGCGAACCCGTAGATCCAGCCCTGTGTGAGGTGGCGGTCCGGGTCTGGCTGGACGTCGACCGTGACGTCCTCGTACATCGTGGCCCGCATCTTCTGGGGCGTGAAGTAGTTGTACGAGCGGCTCTTCGAGCCGGGGAATTCCTTCAGGCCTGCTTCTGCCCCGGTGAACTCGAGTCGGGGGAAGCTCTTCGGCGCGGTTTTTTCCGCGGGGCTCATGAGCGCACACCTTTCTGTGTCGTGCATGGTGGACAGGGCTTTCGCCGGCGTCCCGTCAGTCCTCGGCGGCCGCCGTGACGGTGAACTTGTCAAAGAAGATCTGTTCTTCGCGCACGCCCATGTCCTGCAGCAGCGGCAGGGCGGCATCGATCATCGGGGGCGGGCCGCACAGGTAGACGTCGCAGTCCGCCAGGTTCTGCTCGCACCGCCTGAGGACGTCGGTGACCAGGCCGCTTTCGCCCGCCCAGTCCTGTGGCCGGCTCTCGGAGAGGCAGGGCACGAACCGGAAGCCGCCCAGCTGTTCCGTGAGGTGGGCCAGCTCCTCGAGATGGAACAGATCGGCTTCGGTCCGGGCGCCGTAGTAGTAGACCGCCTCCCGCTCGTTACCGCTCTCGGCCATCTGGCGCAGCAGTGCCAGGATGGGAGCCATCCCGGCGCCGCCGCCGACGAACACCAGCCGGCGGTCGGAGCTGACCCGCAGGGTGAAGGCACCGTACGGGCCCGTCACCTCCACGGGGTCGCCCACCGTGAGGCCGTCCTCGAGCAGGCCGGAGAATCTGCCGCCCGGGTAGCGCTTGATGATGAACTCCAGGACCCCTTCGGCCGCGGAGATGTTGGCCATGGAGAACGAGCGGTGCTCATCGGTGCCCGGGATGGTGATGTCGACGTACTGGCCGGGGTGGAACCGGAATCCGTGCTGTGCGGGCAGCGCGAGCCGGAGCAGGGAGATGTCCCGCGTCAGCTCGGCCATCGACGCCACCTCGGTCCGCACGGTGACCACCGGCAAACCGGACCTGATCATGTCCTCGTCGTAGTTGACGAGTTCGATCTCCACGTCGCTGTAGATGTGGGACCGGCACAGCAGGACGTACCCCTCGTCCTTCTCGAAGTCCGGCAGGGCGAAGGTGGAGTACCGGCCCATCTGGAGATCGCCGTCGAGCAGGAAGGACTTGCATGCCGAGCACTGGCCCTCCTTGCAGCCGTGGATCAGCATGACGCCCTGCCGGAAGGCGGCATCGAGCACTGTTTCGTCCTCGTCGGCGTCGATCTCGATGCCTACCGGTTCGAATCGCACCTTGTGCGTGTCGGCCATGGTGCCGCTCCTCGGAGTGGGGGCTCTCGCCGCCGCGTGCTCGCGGCTGCGCGCTGCGGCGAGAGCCGGTCTGAGTTGGCGTCAGGCCGCCGGCGTGACGTTCGGGTTCGCCTTGTAGGCCGCCACGTGCGTCTCGCGCTCGGCGTCGGACATCTCGTTCAGCAGCACGTTGGGGCTGTTGAAGGTGATGCCGCGGACGTCGTCGAGGGTCCACATCTTCTTCGGGTCGTCCAGGTCCAGGTGCGGCTGCGGGACCAGTGTCCGGCCGTCATCGCGGACGTACCCGAGGTCGGTGATGATGTCCGCCAGGTCCTGGCCGTGGTAGAGCGTCTCCCACTCACGCTTGCCGGTCAGCCGGCCCATGTTCGGGGTCGGCCTGCCCTCGTACTCGGAGCGGAAGGCCACCTTGTCGGTCCAGTGGCAGGTCTCCGAGCAGTACGTCCGCCACTGGTCGTCGACCTTGTCGGTCACCATGTCCTCACGGATGAGGCACGGCACCATGCAGGTCCAGCAGCGGTGCGGGTATTCGTAGCCGACCTCCTCGAACGCGATCGGCTTGTTCCGGCCCGGGTAGCGCAGCCGGTTGTACTCTTCCCACCAGCGGCCGAACTGGTTGTACCAGCCGGGGTACTTCGACTCGAACCACTCGAAGTCCTGGTCTGTCATCGGGTCGATGCGCCAGTAGTTGACCGGCCACCCGGTGGCGAAGAACTGGGCGACGCGGTGCACGTAGTGCTTGTTGTAGATCCGGTCCCACGACTCCTCGACCAGGTCGTGCGGGATGACCAGGCCGTACTTCTCCAGCGGGATGAGGTAACTGCGGTAGTAGTCGTCGTAGATCCACCGACGCCACATCTCCGCGTAGCTGTCCCGGTCCTTGCGACGGTCCTTGGTGCCGTACTCGATGAACGTGCCGATCGCGGCGTCCACCACGCAGTGGTTGTTCCACCACGCGTAGCGCAGGTCGCGCTCCAGCAGCTTGCGGTTGTCCTCGTCGGCCAGTGCCATCAGCAGGATGGAGTAGCCGTTGGAGATGTGCCGTGACTCGTCCGACTGCACCGAGTGGAACACCGTGGGCAGCAGGTAGTCGCCGTTGGCGGCCGCCTCCGACGGCATGGCCACAAACAGGGTGTTGGTGAACGCGGTCTCGGCGACCACGGTCAGGTAGATGTTGGCCGCGGTGATTGCGTCGCCCGTGATGAAGCCCTCGCCGAACTGGCGTCCGATGGTTCCCGCGTAGTTGTTCGCGAACGCCTTCTCGGTGATGTCGAACCCGGCCGGGTCGATGTAGTGGTTCATGTACAGGCGCTTGAGGTTCATCTGGATCGTCGAGTGCCTGACCTCGTCGATCATCTGCACCGCGAGGCCGTTGTGTACCTCGGGGTTGGGAACCGCGTCGATCGCCATCGGCATAGCGCGGGCGGCGGAGATCTCCGGGAACGGGATGATCGACAGGAACAGCTTCTGCCATTCCATCCAGCGCTCCTGCACCTGCCGGAACATGTTCCCGCGGATGGCGCCGTCCATCGCGCCGTACACGCGGTTGTCCTTCTCCTCCTCCATCGGGAAGTAGGAGCGCAGGATCTGCTTGAGGGGGTCCTTCTTCGGGGCCTTGTCGAACTTGTAGTCGGTGCCGAACCGCTTCGCCGGCGTGGCGAAGGTCGGTTCCCACGACAGCTCGGTGATCTTCTTGTGCGCCTTGCTCAGACTTTGTCGGCTCACTCCATGCCTCCTGGGGAGGGGTGAAGCGCAGCTTCGGCGCCCGCGACCGCACCGTCGCCACACTCGTCACCCGCGTGTCAGCCGAGGCCCCGGCGATCGCAAGGGCCCTGGCGATGACGTCGTGTGTCATGACACGGCAATGACCGGCCGATGGCGGTCTCAATATGAGACGGTCCCGCAGTCTTCCTCCGATGTGCCGGGCTTGGTTGCATGGTGGCAACAGCCCCGACCCACCTTGGGTATGTCGCGAGCCGGACAGGAGACGTGATGCCCTCGACACACTCCGACGCTCCAGCTCCGCACCCGCCCCGCGGGCGGGTGCTCGCGGCGGCGCGGCAGCGGTTCCTGACGGCCGGGGCCCTCGACTCGGACGAGGTGCGCGAGACGATCGCCGCCTCGTGGTGGCGGTCGAAGAGCTGGAAAGTCGCTGCCGACCACGTCCAACTGCCGTACGCAAAGGACCCGAATCTCGAGACTCCCCTGGTGCACAGTGCCGCGCCGATCCTCGATCGGCTGCAGGAGCAGATGAGCGACCAGGCGGTAAGCATCATCCTCACCGACGCGGCAGGCGTCGTCCTCGACCGGCGCACCGGGGACCGCCGACTCGAGCGCCACCTGGATCGAGTGCAGCTCGCCCCGGGCTTCAGCTACGCCGAGCAGTTCGTGGGGACCAACGGCATCGGCACGGCCCTGGAAGGCCGCCAGGCGACCGGTGTGTTCGGCCACGAGCACTACGCCGAGGACCTCGAGGAGTTCGGCTGCGTCGGGGTGCCGGTGCGTCATCGCGTCTCCGGCCGCATGCTCGGCGTGCTGGACATGACCTGTTGGAGCCGTGACGCCTCACCCCTGCTGTTGGCGCTGGCCAAGGCCACGGCCGAGCACATCGAGCGGGAACTGACGACGCTGACCGGGCTGCGGGAGTTCGCGCTTTTCCAGGAGTACTTGCGCGCCTGCCAGCACAGCCGCGGCATCGTGTTCGCGCTCAACAACGACGTCGTCATGATGAACGACCACGCCCGCCAGGTGCTCACGGCCTCGGACCAGGCCGCGCTGCTGGCCACCGCGGCCGAGGCGATGATGGGCAGCAAACGTGTCGTGATCGATGTGGACCTGCCCAGTGGCGCGAAGGCCAGGATGTCCTGCGCCCCGGTACACACCGCATCGGGTCCCGCCGGCGGCGTGGTCCGCGTCCGGCTCACCGGGACGGGCCCGGGGCTGGAGTCCGACACGTCGGCCTTCCAGCCCTTGCTGCCAGGCCTCGCCGGCTCCTCCGCCGTGTGGCAGCGCGCCTGCGACCAGGTGCGCGCGCACTACCTGGCCGGTGAATGGATCACTGTGCAGGGAGAGGCCGGCTCCGGCAAGCTCGCCCTGCTGCGCGCTGTGCACCGCCATCATGACCCCGCGGGTCGCTTCCACGTGCTGGACGCCGCCGAGGCGGTCGACTCCACCGCCTTCCGCACCCGCATGCAGCAGGAATTCCGGCAGAGCAGCGGCGCACTGGTGCTGCGGCACATCGATCAGCTGCCACCCGAGAGCATCCGGGCCCTCACCGATCTCCTGCACCAGCGGCACGCGGCCGCGGACCGGACCGGAGAGCGCGTGTGGGTGACGGCAACCCATCGCCCTCTCGACCACGATCACGGCCTCGCCGACCTGTTGCGCGCCTTCCCCGCGGCCGTAGAGGCCCCGCCGCTGCGCCATCACATCGAGGACGTCCGCGAACTCGTCCCGTTCCTCCTCGTGAAGCTGACCTCGGCCACGACCCTGAGCTGCTCTCCTGCTGCGATGCGGCTGCTGATGCGCGCCACCTGGCCCGAGAACGTCGCCCAGTTGCGGCAGGTCCTGAGCACCGTGGCACAGAACCGCAGGTTCGGCGTGATCGAGCCGAGCGACCTGCCCCCCGAATGTCAGACGGTGTCCCGCCGGGTGCTCAGTCCACTGGAGGCACTCGAACGCGATGCGATTGTGCGCAGTCTGATCGACGCCAAGGGCAACAAGAACGAAGCCGCCCGAGCGCTCGGAGTCTCCCGCGCTACCATCTACCGCAAGATCCGCGACTACGGCATCGACCTCCCGCGGTGACGGCCGTGGGCCTATGACCCCTCCCGGACTCGCATCGGAGACGCCCCGGAGTGGCGGCTGGTGAGAGAGCTGGAGAATTCGACGGCGTGGTGGGACGTCGTGACCCGGCAGACGGTTATGGCCGAGTTCGACTACGACGACGGGCTCGGGGCGTCGGTCACATCACGACCGGTGGGACGGCTACCGCGGCTCCGGGAACGCTACCCGGTCTTCGTCTCCGAGCACCGGACGAGCAATCCCGCGGGCCGTTCGATAGTCGGCAGATCGTTGGACCGGTGCGAGTTGTCCAGGGCGGCCGAAAACCAGCGCGCAACGCCGCCGCAGGCGCGCTTGACCACTCGGAGCGGTCCGGCCACTTCCCGATCGGAGGCCCGGCACCAGCCCGTATGTACATCAGTTGGAGCACACGGAACTCTGCGCTTGAGCCTGTACCCGGCTGTGCACGTGACCTTCCCGGCAGGATGTCTTCCGCGCCATGGCCACCCTTGTGGGGTGCCAATAGCTCCGCACGCAGGTTGGCCTGCGCGTTCGCCGCTTTGCCGTGATCTTGGTTAGGCGGTGCTGCGGTAGTCGTGGGTGACTTCGCCGAGGACGTCGTGGCGTCGGATGTCCTGCGCAGGGAAAGGAATGACGTCCGGGTCGTCGCCGGGAGCGCGGAGTTGCAGGGCCCGGTGGGGCCTTCCGGTGTTGTGATGCTCGGCGTATTCGAGCGTCCGGTCCGCGCGGGTTTCTGCTTCCACTTCCATCGCAGTAGCGTGCGGTGCCAGGTGAGCAGGGTGCCGGGGGTGACCAGGCGGTGGCGGCGCAGTCGGCTCGGGAGGTGTCGGGCGAGGGCGGCGAGCACGGCGTGCTCGGGCTAGGTCAGCCTCGGTCGGACACCGAGCTGCCGGCGCAGTACCGTGTTCTCATGGCGCAGCGCGAGCCGCTCTACGTCTCTCGCCCGAGGGTGTGCGGGGAGACGATCTGGTGGCTGCGCAGGGGCAGGGGAAGCAGTCGGGCGAGGGCGACGAGCAGGGCCCGGTGCGGCCAGCTGGGCTTTGGTGTGGTGACCTCGCGGCCCAGCACCGCGGCCTCGTGCCGCAAGATCAGTATTTCCGC